>JAGLSW010000661.1 GCA_023135565.1 Candidatus Aminicenantota bacterium
CTCACCCGCTGCCTCTTGCGGCGAAACGGCTTATAGGCTGGGGACGCCGTCCCCCTCACACGCGGCCCCTGCTACGAAGCGGCTTATAGGCTCCCCGCGCCGCGGGGCCCCGTACGCACGGGGTAATCGAAAAGCGACTTCTGGATGCTGTTCAACTTTTTGCCGAAATGTTTGTAGGCCTTTTCTGCCGCGACCCTACCCCTGGGAGTTATCTTGATATATCCCTGCTGGATCAGGTAAGGTTCCACCACTTCTTCTATAGTGTCTTTCTCCTCCTGTACCGAGGTGGCCAGGGTGGTTAATCCTACCGGCCCGCCGGAATACTTCTCTATGATAGTTAATAGAATGCGGCGGTCCAACTCATCGAAACCCATGTGGTCAACTTCTAATGCTTTGAAAGTAAATTCCGCTATTTTTAAATCGATGATGCCTTCACCTTCGACCTGGGCAAAATCGCGCACCCGGCGCAGCAGCTTATTGGCGATCCTGGGTGTGCCCCGGGCCCGCCGGGCAATGGCCCCGGCTGCTTCGGAATCGATTTCTATATCTAAGATAGCGGCGCTCCTGTTTACTACCTCGATCTGCTCTGCTTCTGAATAAAAATCTAAATGCATCAAAATACCGAAACGATCCCGTAAAGGAGAAGAGAGCAGTCCGGCCCTGGTAGTGGCTCCCACTAAAGTAAAGCGGTTCAGGTCGATAGAGATATTCCTGGCCCCCACACCCTGGCCGATGATCACATCCACCTGGAAATCTTCCATGGCCCGGTAGAGAATTTCTTCTAAAGAAGTTTTTAAGCGGTGGATTTCGTCGATGAAGAGTAAGTCGTTGAATTCGAGATCGGTAAGGATAGCGGTCAGATCGCCTTTTTTTTCTAAAACCGGGCCCGAAGTCTGTTTGATATTGACGCCGATTTCCGCGGCGATAATATTGGCCAGGGTGGTTTTACCCAGGCCCGGGGGACCGTGCAGCAGGACGTGATCTAAGGTTTCCTGTCGTTGTTTAGCGCCTTTGACATAGGTTTTGAGGTTTTTTATTTTCCTTTCCTGCCCGATGAATTCGATGATAGACCCGGGGCGCAGGTTTTTCTCGAATTTTATATCTTCGTCATGTTTAACCGGATCTAAAACAGCATCTTTTTTCATTTTCCAATTACCTTATGGTTTAAAAAGTTCGCCTATTCAGCAAACTTTTACTTGATAATAGCATAAACAGGCAAATTTTTCAAATATTGAAAACTCCCGGTTAATTTTCTTAAATCTAATTTCCAGCGCAGTTTAAACAGACCGAGGACCAGTTTTCCAGCAATCTATTTCCAGATTACCTCGATGGAATTTGAATCAACTATAGCTTTATCACATGTCAGGATGGGAGTTCCTAAATAAATACCGGTAGCTACAATCAACCTGTCATGCAGTTCTAAGCCCTTATTCTCTTTTGCGATCCCAACAATTTCCATGCTTAAATCGATTATCCGGTAATTATCTGATCTAAGAATTTTTTCTTTTATCGAATTAAAATCAACCGGTATCTTGTTCGCCTCGGTCAAATACATGATTTCCACCATAGAGATAACAGATATATAAATCAAGTTTTCACCTTCATCGGTTGCTTTTAGTATTTCCCTGGCCTCTTTTCCAATCCTGCCGATCCTGGCTAAATATCGTAAAACAGCAACAGTATCGGCTAAGTATTCCATTTATCTATTCTGCCAATGAGTTGTTTTTCTGAATCCCGGCGGATTTTTCTTATTTCCGATTCCAGGTCATTGATTTTCTCAAATCCCAACCCTTTCCAGATACCTTCCAGTTTGATAATATTTTTAGCTTTCGGCCTGGATCTTATTCGGATAAACTCAACGAAATCGTAAACTTCGGGTAATTTTTCAATAGGGATTTGTGAAAGCTTCGATTTAATTTGGTCTATCGTAACTGCTGTTGTATTCATTTTAGCACCTGCTCATAATATATAGCTTTAACTTTCTTTTGTCAACCTTTTTTTTCATACCACACCAACGAATGAGTATCGTTACATAGTTTTTCGATTTCATATGAGACTACTCGTAATGGAAGAGCGATTTCTTGGCTTCATCAAATAGCCGGTCGTCGATTTCACTGCCTTTCCAAATTCCTTTCAAGGAATTTCGCTTTGCCGGTTTATAGAGGCGTATCAATTCCTTTTTTAACAGGTGAACAATTTTATAAAACTTCGGCAGCATGTCAACCGGGATGTCGTCTATATCCCGCAGTATTTTTTCTTTATAAACCTGGGACATTATATTCTCCACAGCGGGTACAATTATACACTTTTTTAAATAAAGTTAATCTCAACTTTCTTATTCATAGCTTTGGCAATGCGGTTCAGGAATTCGATACTGGGGTTATATTTCCCACTCTCAAGTCTCGATATAACCGATTGATTGGTATTCATTTTATTTGCCAGGTCTTTCTGAGTCAGATTTTCTTTAATTCTTAGTGCGATAATTTTTTTTACCAACTCTCTTTTCTCTGCGTTATTTTTCCATATCTCCCTGAACTCAGGATCGTTATCCAGGTTTTCTTTCAAAAAGTCTCTAAAGTCACTCATTTGAGAACTCCTTTTTTCTTTTTAATGCGATTTCAATTTCTTTTCTTGGCGTTTTTTGGGTCTTTTTTGTAAAGCCGTTCAGCATTATAAATCTTCTACCTGAGGCAGCGAAATATAAGACCCTGTAAATTCCCTCATGATCTTTTGCTCTTAATTCAAAAATCTTATCACCAAGAAATTTTACGTAAGGTTCTTTTAAATCAAGCCCAAAGGTTTCAAGGTATTCCATTGCCTCAAGGATTTTGTTTCTACTCTTTGGTCTCAGGCTCAGTAAATATTTCCTTACCGGGCAATTTCCACTTTTCGTTTCGTAAAAATCAACTATCCATTTCACGCCATAAATATGACATATAAGTAATATTTTGTCAACAAAAAAATCCCCTCCTCGATAAAATTTCTTAAATCAATCCTGCCCTCGGAATTCGCCGAGTATGCTTTTTGCTGGGGCTGAAGGCTGGGGCTGCCGTTTTCGCCGAGTATGCTTTCTGCCGAATGCCGAATGCTGAAAGCTGAATGCTGTAACTATTGACATATGATTATATTTCGCTTAAAATATTCTCTTGCTTTTTACTAATACTTCATGAAAGTTTGCTAAACGAACAAACTTTTGGATCAACGTGATCGAGGATGCGATTCACAGGCCCCTCATGGGTTGTGGGCGCCGCCCACTTTTTGTTAAAGACGGTTTTAATATTCTTTGGGATTTCCATGAACAACAGATGTTCCGGGCCGCCAGTGCCAAATAGGAAAATGGAATGTTGAAACAATTATTATTAATTTATCAAAAGGCCGCTGCATTTATTCAGGATTCAAGGGAGTAGAGAATAAAATGACCTTTCAAACCATAAAATTTGAAAAAAATAACCATACTGCTGTCATCCGCCTCGATAGACCGGAACGGATGAATGCCGTTAACGAGGATATGTACCGGGAAATCCAACAGGCGCTGCGGGATATAGAAGCCGACGAAACTATCCGCGCCCTGATTATTACCGGCTCAGTGCTGAAAAAAGGCGCAAAGGAAAAACAGGCATTCTGTGCCGGGGCCGACCTTAAAGAACACTCCGCCGGGAAACGAACCCGCGCCCAAAAAAGAACATACATCGAACTGGCCCACCAAACAACACACAGGTTATACGAATTTCCCAAACCGGTTATTGCCGCGGTCAACGGACCGGCCAGAGGCGCCGGGGCCGAGATGGCCCTCAATTGCGATTTTGTCATCATGGCGGAAACCGCTTCCATCGCTTTCCCGGAGATCGGCTTAGGCACTTTCATCGGCGGCGGAGTTACTCATCTTTTGCCCACTATGGTGGGAATGATGAAAGCAAAAGCGCTCATCTATTCCGGCAGGGTATTAGACGGCAAAGCGGCGGTGGCATGGGGTCTTGCCGTCAAATCCGTCCCGGTCGAGAACCTGCTGGATAATGCCCTCCAACTGGCCGAAGAACTGGCTGAAAAAGCACCGCTGTCGATAAAATCAGCTAAATCGAGATTACAGGATTCCGGGTCTCTCGATATGAAAACCGTGCTGACCTTAGAAACAGATGCCATACTTTCCTGCATGGATACGGAAGATTGGCGCGAAGGGGCAAAAGCTTTCGTAGAAAAACGAAAACCTGTTTATAAAGGAAAATAAAATGGAACCGTTAGAGCGAATTTTCAAGGCAAAATCTGTGGCCATCATCGGGGCGTCTAAAGATGAAACCAAAAGAGGTTTCCAGGCCATCAAAACGCTCGTAGAAGGAAAATATGAAGGTGAAATATTCCCGGTTAATCCTCATGAAGAAACCATCCTGGGCTTAAAGTGCTATAAAAATATTCTCGATATAAAAGAACCGGTAGATGTGGCGTTAGTCGTTACCCCGGCGCACACTGTACCGGCTATTATCGAAGAATGCGGCAGAGCCGGGGCGGCCGGGGCAGTTGTTATTGCCGGCGGTTTCGGTGAAACCGGCGAAGAGGGCAAAAAGATCGCGGCCGGGATGGTGAAGACTGCCCGTAAATACGGCATGAGGATAATCGGCCCCAACACCTCCGGCATGATCAGCCTGCTGAATAATATGAACCTGGTGGGACTCAAAGATGTGCCGCGGGGAAACATAGCGCTGCTAACCCAGAGCGGCAATATTGCGCTGCACATTATTACCGAGGCCAGCTTGAAAAGCCGGGAGGGTTTCTCGTACTCGGTGGGCGTAGGCAATGAAGCGGATTTACAATTCCACGAATACCTTAAATACTTCAGGAAAGACCCGCACACAAAGGCAATTTTGATGTATGTGGAAGGACTGCGAAACGGCAGGAAGTTCCTCCAGCATGCATACAATACCACCACGAAAAAACCGGTCATCCTGCTGAAAAGCGGCAGATCGTCTACAGGCAAGAAGTCCGCCGGTTCCCATACCGGCGCCCTGGCCGGCATATCGGAAGTAGCCAAAACAGCTTTTGAGAGGGCCGGTATCATTACCATCGAGAGGTCTTGCGAGCTTTTTCCGGCAGCGGAATGCCTTTCGATCCTGCCGCCCATAAAAAATAATAAAATCGCCATTCTCGCGGACGGCGGTGGACATGCCACCATTGCCGCCGACCTGCTTTCGGATTTCGGGGTAGAGCTTCCCGAACTGCAGGAGAGCACCCGGGAACAGCTTAGAAAAATTTTGCCCGCCAATGCGTCGCTGCGCAACCCGGTGGATGTAGCGGGCGGCACCGATTCCAACCCGGCTATTTTTGCAAGCTGCGCAAAAATACTGCTGAGAGATGAAAATATCGGCGGGCTGCTCATTGTCGGGCTTTTCGGCGGATACGGCATCCGTTTTTCCGAACAGTTGAAATTCATCGAAGAAGATGCGGCTCACCAGATGGGAAAGCTGGTCAAAAAAATAAAAAAACCCTTAGTGCTGCACAGTCTTTATAATTTTGCCAAACCTCATTCTCTCGAACTGCTTCGTTATTATAAAATACCTGTTTACGAAGCTTTGGATATTGCCTGCAAATGTATAAAGGTGCTGGCCCAATATGGGAACTATTTAGGCACTTGCCATAATAAAACGAATTTTGTTTTCAAATGGGGTGCTAAGGCCAAACCGCAGGGCCGGGAGATTATCGACAATGCCCTGCGAGAGGGGCGGGAAGCTCTGCTGGAGTATGAAGTAAAAGATTTGCTGCGTCTTCATGAGACCCCGGTTTCTAAAGACAGGTTAGCAAAAAACGAAGATGAGGCGGTTCGTTTTGCCGCGGAATTCGATACCGACGTTGTCTTAAAAATCGTCTCTCCCGATATCCTTCATAAAAGCGATGCCGGAGGAGTTAAGTTAGGTCTTAAGAACGAAGAAGAGGTCAGGGCCGCATTCAGGGAAATCCTAAAAAATGCGAAAAAGTATAACAGCAGTGTCCGGATATCGGGATGTCTTGTTTCGCCCATGGCGGAGAAAGGAGTCGAGATCATTATCGGTACTAAAGTTGACGGCCAGTTCGGGCCGGTCATCATGTACGGTATCGGCGGCATACTGGTGGAAGTGGTGAAAGACGTTGCTTTTAGGGTGCTGCCTGTGTCGAGGCATGCGGCTGAGGATATGATTAAAGAGATCAAATCGGCCCAAATTCTCGACGGCGTTCGCGGCGAGCCCCCGGTGAATAAAGAAAATATCGTGGATTTGATATTAAAAGTATCGGACTTGATCGAGTCTTACCCGGAAATCTATGAGTTGGATTTAAACCCGGTGATTGCCAGGGAGAACAGCCTGACTATTGTTGATGCGCGGATGATTATCAGGAAAAACCATAAAAAAAACGGCAGCAGCAATTTTCAAGGATCAACCCCACATGTGTGGGGGAGCGTTTAGCCGCTTCGCGGGCAGGGGGCTCTTTTGAAATGCGCGGTGTGCCGCACCCACGCCAGTGGGTACCCCCTGCACCCCCACAAAACTTTTCATGAGCGATACGTTCAGGAAAAAATTTAACCGATTTACGTTGGCTGCACAGAGGTTTTCGCATTTTGATGGGGATTCCGGGAATAATAAAAACGTCCCCCTTGTTCGGTAACAAATGTTACGGAAAAAACGCGCCCGGTACACTATAATACTGTATGATAAAAAATAAGGAGCACTAAAATGAAACGAAAAATAATAAAAATCGACGAAGAAAAATGTAACGGCTGCGGTTTATGCATTCCCGACTGCCCGGAAGGAGCGCTGCAAATTATAGATAATAAAGCACGACTGGTCAGCGACCTGTTCTGCGACGGCTTAGGAGCCTGCTTAGGAACCTGCCCGGAAGGAGCCATCTCCGTGGAAGAACGGGAGGCCGAACCCTACGACGAAAGAAAAGTGATGGAAAATATCGTCAAACAAGGCCCCAACGTAATCAAAGCCCATTTAGACCACCTTTCCGAACATAACGAAACCGAATTTCTCAAACAAGCAAAAGATTACCTGGCCGAAAAAGGCATCGAAACACCCCGGGAAGAAAAAAAACATACTCCCTGCGCCTGCCCGGGTTCCGCCCTCAAAGATATGCGCGATAAAAAACCGGCTCCTCCCCAAAACAGCGAAAAACTCGAATCCACTTTACAAAACTGGCCGGTGCAGTTGGGGCTGCTGAGTCCTTATGCACCCTACCTTAAAAATGCAGACCTGTTAGTGTCCGCGGACTGCGTTCCCTTTGCTTATGCCGATTTTCACCGCCGTTTCCTACAAGGGAAAATCATGCTGACCTTCTGCCCCAAACTCGACCATACTATCGAAGAATATATCGAAAAACTTACGGCTATCTTTAAAGAACAAAATATTAAGTCCGTGACCGTGCTGCATATGGAAGTACCCTGCTGTTCCGGTACCCTGCGCATCGTGGAAGAGGCTCTCAAAAGTGCCGGGAAGGTAATCCCGATTAAAGATTATACTATTTCTATCTCCGGCGAGATAATATAGTATAGGTGAAAGCGTAACGCTCAACAAAAGTTTTGTGGGGGTCCAGGGGGCAGTTTTACAAAAGCGCCCCCTGGTCGCCGAAGGCTGAAAGCTGAAGGCTGTGGTTGTTCTCTACTAAAGGCTGCTCAAAACCGGTACTCGAAACCTACAGAAAGTGCGCCGGCAAAAAGTCTCCTCTCACTTAAAAGATAACTGGACGAGCCGAAATCATCGAGAGAATAATAATACCCGTCACCGCCGACACCTCCGGCGTAACTCCTGAGATCGACCCGCAGCAGCAGGTGCCGGGTCAAATCATATTTTACACCGAAACAAATAGGCACCCTGTATTCCAGGTCTTCGCTAAAATCAAAGTAATCATTGAAAAAAACCACCTGGCCGTGGGAGTAATCGATCCAACTGAACCCAAACCCGGCATAAAAAGAAAATCGAGCCCGCGCAGACCACCTGTATTCAACATTCACCATAAAAGTATAAATGTCGATCTGTTTTCCACCGGCAGCGTGGATATCCACTTCAGCTTCCGTGTAATCGAATTCCATGCCGATTAAAAAGCGGTTGCCCGCTTTTACCAGCCAGTATCCGATGCCTATCAGCGGCGCAATAGTAGAGTCGGTCCCCGGGCGCCCTTCCCATCGACTATAATAACCGGTGGGTGCATTAAAAAGCCAGGAACCCATGGCGTATACATAAAAACTCTTAGGAGATAAAAAGGAAATTCCAAAATCATCAACCTGTCCTAACAACGGGACGCTCACCAATAAGATTAACAAAATTACTTTAGCCCGGCGGACTTTTTTTCTTTTTTTCATGCGGCCTCCTGCAATACGAAGTACAGCAATTCTATTTCCAGCCGGGAAAAGAAAATGTGTCCCTTTTTTAGATCATTTCTTCTAAAATAAAAAAAAAAGTGGGACATCCGATTGAAAAAAGTTCGTTTTTTTATTAAAATATAAGCGTTTTTTAAGACACTGCACCAAGAATAAACCCACCACCGGTGGGGCTAACCAGGAGGTGACTAAATGGTAGTTTGGATTCTTATTTTCGTTGTCATTGCTTTATGTACTGTGATTATCATCCGCGATAAAAGAATAAGAGAGGCGATTTTGCAATTCTTTACCCGGATCAGGAAAAAAATTCATGTGGCCAGGATCAAAGCTCAGATCAACAAAGAAAAGGAAAAAAAGAGCGAGATTCTAAAAACCCTGGGAGAAACCGCCTGGGGCAAGGGGGTCGATGTGCCCACCGCTGCTGAAGAAAAGAGCAAAGCAGATGCCCTGGCCCGGGAGAAAAAAGGCGTGGACGAAGAGATCGACCGCCTGAATGCCGGGATCGAGAAAAACAAAAAATCCTTCGAAGAGTTTACGGCAAAACAGGACGCAGCCATCAAAGAGAACGAAGAGAAAC
>JAGLSW010000662.1 GCA_023135565.1 Candidatus Aminicenantota bacterium
GTCTTGACAAAGGGGTCCACTTTAAGGCGCCCATATATCCCCTAATTTGGGCGAAGTTTTTATTCAAGAAATTCGAATTAAAGGTCGAGGTTTCGATAGTTTTTTTGTTGGAGAAAGTTTCCAGAAATTTGTCAGCGGTTTCCTGTTAAAGAAATTTAGAGGACAACATAGAACCGGGGAATGGGTGGGCATACCTATTGAAGAATGGGACATGAAATGGGCAGCGGAAGTTTTCTCATCACCGGTAGAATTAGAACTTATCGGAACCGGCGGAATTAAGTTAGCTGCTTCGGAACTACCCTTACTCGATATAAGGAGCCAATTATGAGAGGAGCGAGAAGTTTAAAAGATTTACTAAAAATACGAGAAGAAAACCGGAAAAAAATCGATAAAATTCAAGGAATTAAGGGAACTGCATTAGGAAGAAAAAATGAGACAGGGAAACCGGCAATTCTTGTCTTTGTTCCCAGGAAAATTAAGGAGAAATGGCTGCCTAATGAAAAAAAGATTCCCAAACGATTAGAAATCCCACATGATATATATTGCCCTACCGATGTAATCGATTGTTCCGCTGTGTCGTTTGATCCCGACAAATCCGCAAGGGTGTTGAATATCGACACAAACGGCAGTCCGGCAATTATAGAAGCGCCTTACCTTCATGGATTGCGTGATTTGAATCATGAAGCGAAATATAGTCTTTTAGATAGGCTTCGAGGCAACTCGGACAAAATTAGTCCGGGTTCAAGACTTGCTTTTTACGATGAGTACTGGAATAATATTTCAGGAACATTAGCCTGTTTCGCAATGAACAAAACAGGATGTTTTGGATTTATCACCAATAAACATGTGGGGATATTTGAAGAAAATGAAATTAGATTCCCAGAAAATGATGGAAAGCTCCTGGGAATAGTGAAGTCCAACCTGGGAACGATTCTTGAACAAGATCGTTTCCCCGCCATATTGAAAAGCTCAAAGGGTACATTTCAAGTTGATGCGGGTTTTGTCGAATTGTACAACAAGATAAATATTAAAAATGATATCGATTTGCGCTTGCCTATTTTAGATAAAAACAATCAAATTCAAATGCAGCCTTTAGGCCCGCCTTTTAAACTCGATCTAAATACAATGGAACCGATTGGAAAGAAAGTGATTGGTGTGGGGCAAATGCGGTCTTACCAGGAAGGAAAGATTTTTGCCTTTGCATATCAGATGACGCCAACCCTCGAAGAAAGCATCGATTACCTTATTATCGGAACAGAGGACGACGAGTTTAGCGATCCAGGAGATAGTGGAAAACTCATCGTTACCGCCGACGGCAATTACCAACCTTTAGCGATATTATGGGGAGGTGACTATGAAAGGTTTCGCCATGATAAAAGGCAGGAGAATTGGTCCTATGCAACAGATATCAATCTCGTTTTGGATAAATTGGAACTGAGCATAGTTCGATCCTGAGATATTACCCTGATAGTCTACTATGAAATTACTCTGCCTCCGGCGGGGGTGCGGCGCCCCCACCCTCTTAGCCTCCGGCGGCCCTGCGGTTGTTTCGCGGGCCAAACCAAAAAAAAATATCGAATATCGAATCTCGAAGGAAAGAGTAACGCTTCGCTATTACTCGAAGACCCTCATAGGCTCCCCGCGCCGCGGGGTAACAGCCACCCCCGTTCCCTGTTTATTCATACGCTTTGACTAAAAGTTCGCCCATGTGCTGCGAAAATTCCACCGGGTTATCCAACTCGAAACCCTCGATCAAACAGGCCTGGTTGAACAAAATCTCACTGGCATTCTTCAGATCGGCGGAATCTTTGTCCTGCTTGTATAATTTTTCCAACACGGAGAATAATTTGTGATCCGGATTCAATTCCAAAATCTTGCGGGCCGGGGCCGAAGGCTGGTTCACTCCCTGCAGCAGCATCTCCATGTTAAACGTAACCCCGCTGCCGGTGGTTACCAAACATACCGGGCTGCTGGTCAACCGCTTGCTTAAACGCACTTCCGCTACCTTCTCGCCAAGGTGATTCTCGATGGCGGCCAACACATCTTTGTATTTCTCTTCCTTCTTCTTAAAAACATCTTCCGCTCCGGCTTTATCCTTTCCCTTCTCTTCTTTTTGGGATTCCTTTTTATCCCGGGCGGTTTCTTTTTTGTCCCCGATAATCTCTTCTAATTTCAGGTCCTGCCGGGTTACGGATTTCAGTTTCCTGTCGTCATACTTATCGAGATTCTGGGTCAGGAATTCATCGATCTTATCGACGAAATAAAGAATCTCTATCTTCTTCTCCCTGAAAACTTCCAACTGGGGCATACGTTTAATGGTTTCGATGTCTTTACCGGTGGCATAGTAAATCTCTTCCTGCCCCGCGGGCATTCGCTCCACATACTCCCTGAGGGTGGTCATGCCCTCCTCTTTAGAAGAAGTATAGAACAGCACTAAATCTTCGAGCTTCTCCTTATTCTTATACTCCATGTAGATGCCGCCTTTGATAGCCTTGCCGAACTCCTGCCAGGTTTCTTCATAAAGCTTGCGGTTATCTTTTAAGAGCTTCTTCAAAGACTCCAGCACCTTTTTCTCCAGGTTTTTGCCGATGATCTGCAGCTGCCGGTTATGCTGCAATATCTCCCTGGAGATGTTCAAGGAAAAATCGGGAGAATCTATTAGGCCGCGCACAAATCTCAAGTGATCGGGCAGCAAGTCCCGGCAGTCGTTCATGACAAACACATGGTTGGAATAAAGTTGTATGCCCCTGGCGAAATTCTTATCGTATAGATCGGAAGAGGCCCGGGTAGGTATAAATAGAAGGGCCGTGTACTCTACGTTTCCTTCTGCTTTGAAATGGACGACGTCGGCATATTCATTCCAGTCGTGGAAATGGTGTTTAAAGAATTGAAAGTACTCATCCCGGCTGATTTCCTTCTTATTTCTTTCCCAAATGGGGGTAACGGAATTTAAGGTCTTTCTATCTATGATAGTCTCGGTTTTTCCGCCTGCGATGATTTTACCGTCCTTATCCCGTTCCGGTTCTTCGCGGTAGAAGTCCATCTCGATGGGATACCTGATATAGTCGGAATATTTTTTTATCAGGTTCTGGATAGTATATTGATTTAGAAAATCTTCCGCCGGGTCGCCGGTATTATAACAATTTTCCCTGAGTTGCAGGGTAATCCTGGTACCCCGGGGTTCGCTGCCTATTTTTTCGATGGTATAGGAGCCGTCTCCCGTGGATTCCCACCGGGTACCGATCTTTTCGCCGGCAGCGCGGCTAATTAGCACCACTTTGTCGGACACCATAAAAGCCGAATAAAAACCGACGCCGAATTTCCCGATCAATTCCACGTCGTCTTTGGCTTTTAATTTTTCGATAAATGATTTGGACCCTGATCTGGCAATAGTGCCGATGTTTTCGATCACTTCTTTATAGGTCATACCGATGCCGTTATCATAAATCGACAGGGTCTTTTTATCTTTATCCACATTTAGGATGATCTTCAGGTCGGCGTTTTCTTCCAGTATTTTAGGCTTTGTCAGGGACTGGAAATTGACTTTATCTAAAGCGTCCGAAGCATTGGAGATCAATTCCCGCAGGAATATCTCCCGGTGGGTATAGAGGGAATTCACCATTAAGTTTAATAACTCTTTGGTTTCTGCCTGGAAAGAGCGGGTCTCCTTTGTTTTTTTGCTTCCTGCTGCTTTTTTATCACTCATGACTTACTCCTTGTCAAATTTTCGTTGTTTTTTTTCTTCCTGGTTGAATCAACAATCACAGCGCCGGAAATGAAATGTTTCGTTTCATCCCATTTTCCCGCGTAAAACGGTATTCTTCCTGTTCGCTGTTTGTCCTGGATGTTGAAAGTCGAATATTAACCTATCTTGCCCTTAAAGTCAATACCCCTGAAATCCCTAAATCCACCTCCTAATATCGGGCAGGTTTTAAGTGGGCATCCACGAAACTTCTTGCCTTACCCAGAACCGGTAAAATATCGTGTACAGCTATAAAAAATAAGAATTCCAGGAAAAGCATTTTATTGCAGTGGACGGATTACCCTTCTCCGCAATTTTTTTTTATCCTTTACCCTTGATTTTATCTCGATAATGTGGTTTAATTGAAGGGAATCTATGAATAACCCCAAAGACATGAGTTGAAAAAAGGTTCACGAAAAAATTGAAAGATTTAATATCCAGGAAAAGGTACTGTGAATCAAAACAAAAAACCAAAACAAAGGAGGCATAGATAACAATGTTAAAATCAGCCGGAATAACAAGTATGGGAGGGTATATACCTGCTAAAGAAGCGCCGGAAAAAACACGAAAGGAATTAGTTGAATACTTAAGGAAGGAAACCCTTTTATACCCTGAGTACATCGAAGAAATTGAAGATACAGGACATCTACCTGGAAGTATAGAAACGAACTACGACGGTTGGGAGAGCCAACCCTGGTTCGAAAGCTGGCTAAAAAAGCTCCCTCCCAAAAAGCAAGATGATCCTTTCCAGGGCAGAAAAGAGAGAAGAAGAGTGCCTCTCGATCCTGTATCGGTGCGAGAATCTATACACCCCCACCCTATGCTTTCATCCGACGCGGAAACCTTAGCCGGAGCCCTGGCAATCTTTAACTCCGGCAGCGATAAAAACGAAATAGACCTGGTACTGGTCCATTCATTGGTACCTGATCTTCATGTCCCTATGAATGCTTCATTAGTACAGTACAAATTAGGCTTAAAAAATGCCGCGGCCTACAATATCGACACCTGCTGTTCTTCGTTCATATCGATGATGGAGATTGCCATGACATACGTGAGATGCGGCATGAAGAAAAAGGTTCTCATCATAGGGAGTTCCCTGGATTCTCATATCATGGACAAATCGACCTACTACAGCCCGATTACAGGAGATGGTATTATCGCCGCGATTATAGCGGAAGTCGAAGATGACTGCGGCTATATATCTTCTCATGCAAAAAGCAGAGGGCAAAGGCACAAAGCCATTATCTTCAAAAAACGCTGCCCGGAATTGCTCATTACCACATCACAGGGTCATACTTATGAACAGGAATTCGTTACCTTTAACGACCGCACCGCATTAAAAGAAATTGCGCTTAATGCCCCGGAAGATATGACCGGAGTTGTTGTGGAAACCTTGAAAAAAGCAGGGTTATCCCCGACAGACATCGATTTTATTGTCATGCATCAACCCTCAGCATGGATAACGAAGGTTTGGTGTGAGGCGATCGGAGTGCCCTTGAACAAATCTTACGAGACCTATGCAAATTATGGAAACCTTGCGGTGGGCTCGGTAGCGGTTAACCTTATCGAAGCAGTTGAAAAAGGCCTGATTAAAGAAAAGGACAGGGTAATGGCAGCTTCCTCGGGAGTAGGAGCAAATCACATAGCGCTGCTGCAAAAGATTTCTCCCCAACTAATCAAGAATAATAAATTATGATAAAAAATATAGACCATATTGCAATCAAAGTAACCGATCTTTCCCGGGTAAGCAGTGCCCTGAAAGAACTGGGAATACCCTGTAAAAGTATCGAAACCTTTAAGGAAGTAGGAATGCGCATCGCTTTTTTAGGAGGAAAAAAGGAGGAAACCGGCATCGAACTACTGGAAGTGATCGATCAAAACAGCCCCATTGCCGATGAAAAACCGGGTTTGAATCATATGGCGCTAAAAGTAGAAGATATAGAAAATATCTACCGGGAGATGAAAAAAAGCGATCGCTTCACCGTAGAAGGTGAAATAAGACAGGGAGCACATTCGCGAATTTTCTTCTTCAGGATAAAAGGACAGGAAGAAGTTCTTTTCGAATGTGTAGAATAGGACAGGCAAAATGGTTGACAATTCGCTTAAAAGGAGAACATATGAAAGTGAATTACAAAAAAATTAAAACATTTATGGAAGAATATTTCAAAGCTTACAGTTCATATGCACAGGATTCCGAAACAATGCCAAAGATGAACAAATACTGGTCCCGTGACTTCGTTACTACGGCATTTATCCGGCTTAAGGACGGCAGTTATCCATGTGTAATAGGCCCCAGGTCTACATGGCAGGAATTTCTCATCAAAGGACATCTCAACATATTGGAGACATTAAAACCAAAAGAGATCATTATCGATGAAAAGGAAAAGAAAGTCGCAGTGCTGTTGGAGATAAAAAAATATGACCGAAAATCAAACGAATTAATATGCACCCTGGACTCGATTGGATGCTACACACTAATAAACGAAGATAATTTAATTAAAATAAAAAACCTTGATTTATGTTTCGGAGATCCGGGAAAAATAACCGGCCTCTATAATATGTAACAACGGGAGATTTTCTTCCTTCGAGGAGGCGCACACAAACCGGAACTCGAGGCATGTTAAATTTGAGCAGTAAAAAAAAATTTCATAGATGTTTAGATAAATCGGAACATCGAGGAGACTAATATGGATATAGTAAACCAGAAATGGTCGGATGATTACTTTTCCAGGGAAAGGGAAAAAGTGTTGGCAATGTGGCCCACCGGGAAAGAGGTCAACTTAGATGAAGCCGTCGAATATCATAAGAGTTTACCTGGATCGCTGAATGCCGCTCTAAAAGTGCAGGAAGCAAAGGCAGAAGGCGTCTCTTATTTCCTCGCTTCCTCCGGGACAGACACCATAGAAGGGCATAAGGAACTGCTGCTCTATTTAAAAAATGAAGCAGGAGTCCATATTGTCACCACCTATATCGACAGCTTAACCAGGAACTGCCGTTTTAAGGACGCGGAACAAGGGCTTAAAAAAGCCCGCGAAACCGGGAAAGCGGCCTTGAATGGATTCCCTATAGTGCTTCACGGTATAAAAGGGAGCCGGGAAATTATCGAAGCCGCGGCATTACCGGTACTCATATTGGGACCTACCCCGGATGTCAGGTTAACCTGTGAAATCGGGCTGGCGGGCGGACACAGCGGTTATTCAGGTGGACCACTAATAGCTTTCTGGAACTATACCAAAGATATCCCGGTAGAAAAAATAATTTATAATTTCCAGTATTTAAACCGGTTAATGGGGTATTATGAAGAGAACGGTATCCCATTGCTGTACTGTGTCAGCGGCGCCATGCCCTCCATCAGCCCCCCATCCATAATGATCGCCCCGGAAATTATAGAAGTCCTAATCGCCGCCGAACAGGGTACCAAACACATCCAATTGAACAACTGGGTGCAGGGAAATATATCCCAGGATGTCGCCTATATTTTAACGCTAAAAAAACTGGCCCTCGAATACTTAGACAAATTCGGTTACCGGGACGTGGAAACAACCACCTTGAGCGTATGCCCTACCGGTAGGTTCCCCGTTGATCAAGCGCAGACATTCGGACTAATTGCTCATTTTACCATAACCGGTATCCTGGGAGGTGTACAGGTCATCAGCACCCGCACCATCGACGAAGCCCTGCAAATCCCCACCAAAGAAGGTATTACCGAAAGCTTTAAGTGCGTTAAAGCCGCTGCAGGGATGCTGCAGCCGCAGGCTCTCGATATTTTAGACAGTAAAGCGGTGAAAAGCGAAACCTATATGATGGAGAAAGAAGTTAAAGCTATCTTAGACAAGGTGATCGAAATGGGAGACGGCGACCTGGTCATAGGCACGAAGAAGGCCGTGAAAGCAGGCGTCCTGGACCAACCTTATGCGACTACCCAGTATGTAAAAGGCAAAGTGATGGGTGTAAAAGACGCCCGGGGAGCAGCAAGATTCTTCGACTGTGGATATCTTCCTTTCGACAAGGAGATTTTCGATTATCACAAAGATAAGATTGCCCAAAGAGAAAAAAAAACAGGGAAAAAGGTGGATTATGGAACGGTTATAAAAGATATGACGGCAATCAGCACGGGAAGCATCCTGCCGGGTGAATAGACTGCTTAAAACCGGAATTTTCCGGCTTTCCGGGAGTTTAGTAGTGTAGAGACGTAAAATTTTACGTCTCAGAGGTCTTTAAAATCTCAAAAAGGCTAAAATTAGAATTGCTGTACAAGCACTTGAAAAATTGAGGTATTTGTTGTATAATTCTAAATCATGAAAATGATCATTTATTTTAAGTTTAATAAAAAACCTTCAAAAGGGGGCGATGTCCCCAACCTATAAGCCGCGTCGCGGCAGTATTCATACGCTGCATTTTAATAAGTTTAATTTTTATTACAATTCTCGCAAAGTATTAACAAAAAGGAGGTACGAATGCGAATATTAATGGTCTATGCAAACCGGTATATCACACCTGTGCCGGCTTTACCTTTCGGTTTATGCTGGGTTTCAGCGGCTCTCGAAGAGGCCGGTAATGAAGTACAGGTTCTTGATTTAGTTTTTTCCAAAAATCTGGAACATGACATAACCGATACGATAAAAAAATTTCAACCTCAAATAATCGGTATCAGTATAAGAAATCTCGACTCGGCATTAAGGCGTCAAATAATTTTTTTTCTCGATGAGATAAAGACTGAAATAATCGATCAAATAAAAAAAGAATTTTCAGGTCCGATTGTGTTGGGTGGTGCGGCAGTCGGTATTTCCGCCAGGGAAATTTTAGAGTTTCTCGATCTTGAATTCGCTATCAGGGGTGATGGTGAAAAAGCTATGGTAGAATTTGTTAATCGAATTGAGAAAAAACGTCCATTAGATGGATTAGGTGGACTAACAAGAAGAAAAGACGGCAAAATCGTCGAAGAAAATCCTCCATGGAACGTCAATGACCTGAGTTCCTTACCAAAGTTAAGAATGGATAAATATGTCGATATTAAGGCTTACCGTGATTTTAAAGCTCCTGTTCAAGTGCAAACAAAACGGGGATGCGAACTCAAATGTTCTTACTGTACCTACAGAATCATCGAAGGCACTACTTACAGGTTCCGGGATCCTGAGCATATTGCCGACGAAATCGAAAATTATGTCAAAGAAGCCGGGGTTAATCACATCGTGATTACAGACAGCATTTCCAATATGCCCCTCGATTATGCTAAAAAAACCCTGAAAGCTATAATCGCAAGGAAATTAGATGTTAACCTGGAAATTACGGGAGTAAGCCCGAGTGCAATAGATGAGGAATTGGTCGGTCTATTTAAAGAGATAAAATTGAAAGAAATCCAGATGGGCGCCGAATCCGGGAATGATAATATACTTAAAAACCTGGGAAAAAACTATACGAAGGAGGATATAATCCGGTCCGGGAAACTCCTCCAGGAAGCAGGGATACCTGCAATCTGGTATCTTATGTTAGGAGCTCCGGGAGAATCGGAAGAAACGCTGAAAGAAACCTTTGAAACGATAAATCTCGCAGCCTCCCCATGGGACTTAGTATTGGTGGTAACCGCCATACGGATTTACAAAGATTCCGAACTGTCGCGCCAGGTACTGGAAGATCACCCGGGCTGCACTGACGACAACTTTTTTAGGCCGGTATTTTATACACCGAAAGATATTAGCTTAGATGCTGTAAGAATCATTAGCAAAAAATATGCCCTCAGGAATCCAAATTATTTAATCCCCGATGAAATGCAAGAAATCCCCAGGCCCGCTTTAAAATTCTTAACAGCGGTGATGAAAACATTTGCGCCAAAGCATCCATGGTGGAGATTTATAATCACGGTAAATAAAATCCAAAAATTTCTCGGTATCTTCTTCTTGAAACGTAAAATTTTAGAAATCAGGGAGAGAAACAACCGGTAGAGAATCCATCCGGGAAATGCTAAACCTGGTAAAAGGCGAATGTGTGCGTTTATAGGATGATATATTTTGATAGCATTTTTTTAAATTTTCACTGCCACATAAGTTGAATTTTTCTTTTAAATATGTTATAAAGAGTAGCATGATAAAAAATTTAGCTTAGTGAGGTAAACACATGGAAAAAGAAAAACAGCAAAGCATCAAATTTAAAGAAGGGAGAAAAAAATGAGCAAAAATTCCGGATTACCTAAACGATATGAACAGGATGGCTATTATATACTCGTAGTGGATGTAGAAAAAAATCGTTTGACTCAAATCGCTTCAGGGCAGTGGAAGGACCCTGTTGATTTACCAAACTATAACATCGATACGAAAAATGCGGTGAGCCAACTAAAGAAGGGGTATACAGCGCTTATAATACTGAAGGAGACCAAACCGCCTGCCTTTAAAATGACAAGCTATGTCAGAGAAAATCAACAAATTATGATGGACGCGGGGCTTAGAAAATCGGCAGTGGTATTTAATGAAAAAAGCAAAATGTTCCAGAAATTTGTGATGAACGTGGTAGGGAAGCTGTCCAAGGTACCCTTTAAAGCTTTCGACACATTGGAAGAAGCCGAAGCATTCTTAAAAGAATAATAAAAAAAAACAACCTGAATAGCTGTCGTTACGGCGGAGAGTGTATTATTTTATAATTTATTATTGTTAAAGTACAGCAATTTTTTTTTCCTGGTTGACACCCCTTAAATTGGGCAAAAAGCCGCTATAGGAAACAGCTTTGCGGCAACATGTATTTTTTTTCGTCAACACTTGTTTACAGAGGTTTAAGTAATTCATTTCCCCCCCCCCCTCCTGCCTGAACCATTGTGTACGAAGGATCTTCAGAAATTCACCCGTCCCATTAGCATTTGGCATGAAAATTGCTTTCAAAATTTACTGGTGTTTAAAAGCCTCGCTTTGAAGCTTTTAGCATCAAGAACTTTTAAAAAAGAGGAAAAAAATGAAAAAAGAATTTGTACCACCAATCAAGTTTAAAAGGGATGGCTATTATGAAGTAGAAGCGGATAAAATAAAAAACCGCTTACGCATGAGTGCTACGGGGATGTGGAGTGATCCCGCAGATATGCCCAACTTTAACTCAGACACGAAAAATGCGGTGAGTCACCTTAAGAAGGGCTACACAGCCCTTGTTTCACTGATTGGAAGTAAACCACCTTCCTTTAAAATGACAGGCTATCTTAAAGAAAATCAACAAATTATGATAAGCGCGGGGCTTAAAAAATCGGCAGTGGTAGTTGACGAAAATAGTAAAATGTTACAGAAATTTGTGATGAACGTGTTAGGGAAGCTGTCCAAGGTACCCTTTAAAGCTTTCGACACCCTGGAAGAAGCCGAAGCATTCTTAGCAGCTTAGACACATACAATAACGACAGCACTTAGTAAAATTGACCCGCCTGTGCTCAGATAAATTGACCCGCCTAATAGTTGTGGATCAGTTTTTCTGAGCGCTATAGTTGAAACGCAGTACCGATTACTGCCTTCAAAAACCTGGAGAAACCCTGAGTAAAAAAATCATATTTTCCAGTGTAACTATCCAGTTTTGGAAAGGATGCGGCAATTCATAGTGATTGCTCAAATTTTTAAGATTTAAGGGTTTTCAGTAACTATATAATATCCAGGAAATTAGATACTATAAATGTTGTAATGAGCTATTAAGCCAATCAAGAGCCTTAATATTATACAAGCCGGCAAAACTACTTAGTACTTAATTAATACAAAATCCTTATATCTAAAATATGAAAATTTATATGTCAAAATTAATAATATAAAAAATTCTTAGACAAAATTATGGGCGAAATGTGACTTGATCAGGATTTACAGTTAAAGGCCAGCAATCTTTTTTGCGATGTCAAAATTTTGCATAGCGCGAATTATCCCGGCAATAAAGGCTTAACAAAAAAGAACCCTTTTCCGTCAACATTCGCTGCTGGGGTTTTCAAATTAAGCCCGTCGTCAAAAAAACTTTATCACCCTGAAAACCATTGTCTATAAAGCATATTGAAAAAATTATTTACCTGGAAGAAATTTGGCACAAAAATTGCTAATACTATTTGGAGTAAATAAAATGATAACTAAAAAACAGGGAGCAATTATTGTGTCATTGATAATTGAAACCATATAAGGAGGAATATTATGAGCATCCTAATGATCAACCCTAACAAATTTAAACCGCATGTGGCCCCGGTGGGTCTTGAATATGTTTGCAACTCACTTGTACGTGAGAAGATCGATTTTGACCTGGTAGATCTAAATTTTGATCCGGAGAAGATTATTTACCGTAAACTTCGCAAAAATGATGTTGATTTAGTTGGAATTACGGTTCGTAACCTCGACTCGGGCTTCCTATCCAAAATAGAGGTATTTCAACCCGGAATAAAAAAATTGATAAACCGGATCAAAAACAAAAAAGATTGCAAAGT
Source organism: Candidatus Aminicenantota bacterium (assembly GCA_023135565.1). GTDB lineage: Bacteria > Acidobacteriota > Aminicenantia > UBA2199 > UBA2199 > JAGLQA01. The sequence continues at coordinate 12,162 of JAGLSW010000662.1, forward strand.
TGTGCTTGGTGGAGCAGGCTTTTCCATGCTGCCCCGGGAGGTCATGGAATACATGGGCGCCGATTTCGGGGTAGTGGGTTATGGGGAAGAAGCGCTGCCGAAACTCGTTCATGCCCTGCGTAACGGGGGGGATTTTTCCCGGATCGACAACCTGGCCTGGAGGAAGAACGGCGACATATGCATCAATTCGATTTCAACAGGCGATTATGAAAACATCCCGGTCAGGCGCCGCAATATAATCCGTAATAAATCTTATTACAATGTGTTCGGATTAGGCAACATCGAAATCAAACGCGGTTGCTCCAGGCACTGTGGCTACTGCAGCGAACCCGACATCGTCGGGTGCAGGGTTGTGCATCGTCGTATAGAGAATGTGATTATGGAACTAAAAGAGTTAAAGTCTTTAGAAGTCAATCACCTATATTTTTGTGACAGCGAGTTCAATGTAGGCAGCGAGGAATACTCCATTGAGCTTTGTAAGCAAATCATCGAGAACAAGATTGGGGTCACCTGGACCTCAAGCATTCATCCTTCTCCGAAGATGGTTTCCCGGAAACTGCTGGCTTTAATGAAAGAGGCCGGATGCACTGAGCTTCTTATATCGATGGACTCGGGTTCCGATGAAATCCTGGCAGACATGGGAAAGGGGCATACTGTGGAAGATGCCATAATATGTTCAGACTTAATTGGTGAAGCAGGTATCCCACGCCTTCATACATACCTGACAGGTTGGCGTGGAGAATCGAAGAAAACCTTAGATGAAACCATATCTCTTATCAAACGCTGCCAACCTGAAGAGGCGTTCTTTTTTTGCGGGGTTCGCATTTACCCGGGAACCAAACTGTCCCGTATCGCCAGGGAAGAGGGCTTAATTAATGAGGAAAGCGAACTTCGGGCCCCTATTTTTTACCAGCCGGAACGAGTGCTGCGGGAGTTTATTCCATACCTGCGCCGCAGCGCAGAAGGCATTCCCAACTGCATAATTCCCACCAGGGCTATTAATTTAATGAACCTTATCCAACGGAATGTCTACCTCCTGGGCGGCTTTACCGGGGGTCTCTCAGATTTTGTAGACCGCATGAATAGTCTTTCCTTGAAGGAAAAGCTGCAAATTTTCGGAAAAACGGCTCTTGACTATGTTTTTCCCATACGGCATCGATATATCCCGGCAGTTTAATTCTAAAAACAACAGTTTCTCAATCTATATGGCAGCCCACATGGAGCGGGCTGCCGGGATGCTGCAAGGAAAGAACGTATCCATCCCTAAACCGGGGCGTGGGATTAATCCGTTCTGTTTACCGGGGTGATTAAAAAAAAGAAATTATTTAGTGAAAAACATTGATTTTTCTTTCTTAATATGTTATAAAAGAGAACTAATGCTGGGTTAAGCTTGAAATGGCGTGTCCCTACGATGATGGCCACACATAATTGAGCAAACTTTTTCAGAGGCAAAGAAAATCGCCAATCAATGCTTGACGCGGTAGCAGATATAATATCAGCTTTATTGAGAGGTAAATAAAATGGTTTCAAGCGACAATATCATCAAGTTTGAGAAAGAAGGGTTTTATCGCATAATGGTTGATAAGACTAAAAACCGTTTTTACAATGAAGTTATCGGCGCATGGGAAAAACCTGATGACGTTTCAAATTACAATCCAGACACGACAGAAGCCATGAAACATTTGCAGCCCGGATTTACAATCTTGACCACGATAGAAGAGAGCGGACCCCCAAAATTCGCGATCACAAAAGTTCTTAAAGAAAATCAACAAATTTTGTTAAAAGCTGGGGCCGGCAAAACTGGGATCGTTTTCCTGAAAGGAACTCCGATACTGCAGAAAATGATAACCAATGTTGTAGGGAAGCTATCGGGGATGCAAGTCAAGATATTTAAAACCGTAGAAGAAGCAGAAGCCTGGCTGGATGAAAAATAATAGGCTTCGGTATTCAACCTGAAGTGCCTGTTATTTTTGCCGGTGTGTGCATGCATTCTTTCAGCGAAATTGCCCTTGAAGTATAAAAGAAGGAATTATCCCCTGATGAGTGGGAATTTCAAGAACCTACACCTTAACCTGAGCAGGCATACCAGGGGGGGGTCATCCCCAACCACTCAATTCCATCCGATTCCTTTGGTTTCTAATCTATATTAAGAGAAAGGAGTTATATGGAAGAGAATTGCTGCACATAAAACCGGTATGTTAGCGGTGCCGCAAACGTAGACCTAATGGAGAATTGTGTACCGTTCGCCCGGTAAAAGAAGTGAGCTTTTCTCACGATTAGGCTCGACAAAAAACCGACCAGTGAATTACCATTCCCCAGATCTGCCCAAAATTTAGATACCAATTATCATAACATTTGAATTTTCGAAAAATTTGCCATCGCTGCAAAGCGTAAAATTCCGAATCCCGTTTTTTTCCCTTGATTTTATCCACACAATGTGATTTAATTAAGACGCTTCACAAATATTCTAAAAGAAGCCCCACAGGAAATGGAAAAATTTTCGTGTGCAAATAAATAGACCGGGAACTCGAAATAGTAGTTCCCAAAAAACACTTTGATATAAGTTAAAAAGATTCAGGAGGTAAAAATGACGGCGCTTAAAGCTGCGGGATTGGTCGGTATGGGAGGCTATTTGCCTGCCAAAGAAGTACCGGGAAATAAGCGGAAACAACTGGTAGAATTTCTAAAAAAGGAGACCCTGCTGCACCCCGAATACATCGCTGAAATCGAAATCCACGGTCACTTGCCCGGCAGGGTGGAGACCAATTACGATGGCTGGGAAAGTCAACCATGGTTTGAAAAATGGCTGGAAAACCTCCCTGCTAAAAAAAAAGACAATCCCTTCAGCGGCACCAAAGAGAGGAGAAGGGCGCCGCTGGACCCGGTTTCGCTAAAAGAATCTATGCATCCTCATCCCATGCTCTCATCCGATGCAGAGACACTGGCCGCAGCCCTGGCTATTTTCAACAGCGGTATCGCCAAAGATGAAATCGACCTGCTTCTATGCAGCACATTGGTGCCGGATCAACATGTTCCTATGAATGCGTCTTTAGTACAGCACAAGTTGGGATTAAAGAACGCAGGAGCCTATAATGTGGACACCTGCTGTTCATCTTTCATTACCATGTTGGAACTGGCTATGTCGCTCATTCAATCGGGATTTAAAAAGAAAGTGTTGATTGTGGGCAGTTCTTTAGACTCGATTATCAATGATAAATCCAATTATTACAGTCCCAACACCGGTGATGGCGCTGCAGCGGCAATCGCAGCGGAAGTGGATGAAGGGTATGGTTATATAGCTTCCCATTCACACAGCCGGGGCAGCCGCCACAAAGCTATCATTTTTCAAAAACGAAGACCCGATTTTCTGCAAACCACCATCCAGGGACCCACTTTCGAACAGGAACTCGTTACCCTCTACAACCCCGAACATTGCAAAGCCATCGCTCACAATTCCGAGAAGGATATGGTGGCTGTGGTAGACAAAACCCTTGAGAGAGCAGGAGCCGCCGTAAAAGACATCGACTTTCTTATCACCCATCAGCCGATTGTCTGGGCAGCCCATGCCTGGAGAAAGGCCATAGGAGTCCCGGGATCGAAATTTTACGAATCTTTCAAAAAATATGGCAACATGGCTGTGGCCACAGTGCCCACCAACCTGCTTGAGGCAGTTGAGCAAGGTTTGATTAAAGAAGGAGATAAGGTGATGCTTGCCTCTTCGGGCGTCGGCGAAAACCACATTGCCTTATTTCAAAAAATTACGCCCCAATTGGTCGAGAACAACAAATTATAATGAAAAATATAGACCATATCGCGATCAACGAACAGGAAGAGATTCTTTTCGAATGTGTGGAGGAAGTACAGGCTGTTCCCGATACTGCGCCCAGGAAAAGGACCGCCCGGCGGCGGGACGTGAATGATGTCAAAGATGTTCATCAATACCGCCATGTAATGGCACAGGAAGATTAAAATGGCTTACAAACCGATGCAAGATAAGATAGCGCTTGTTACCGGCGGCGGCAGCGGTATCGGCAGGGCAATCAGTATAAAACTGTCCGATGCCGGAGCAGAGATTATCATTTTTGCTCGTAACGAAGAGAGAGGCAGAGATGTAGTCGCTCACATCGAGAATGGAGGCGGTAATGCCTGCTTCTATCGCACCGATCTGACCAGGGAGAAAGATATAGAACAATCGGTCAAGCAGGTTATAGCCAAATATGGCCGGGTCGACATCCTGGTAAACAATGCGGCCATTTCGGGATATATGGGACCGGTGGTTGATACGCCGATGGAAGAGGTATATGACATATTCAAAATTAATCTTATTAGCGTATTTTATTTATCCAAATTAGTTTTACCCAGGATGATCGAAAACGGTTTCGGAAGAATTATCAATATCTCTTCTATCGCCTATAGGAAAAATACTCCCAATTCAGCCACTTACAATATAACCAAAACAGGCTTAAACAGCCTTACCAAAACACTGTCGAAAGAAGTGGCTTCTTTCGGTATTACGGTCAATGCCATTGCCCCGGGATTAGTGTTGACCGAAAGAATTATTAAATCCCGCTTACCGGGGCTGGCAGAAAAAAAAGGGATAACTCCTGAGGAAATGATGGCGGAGTTAACGGCAGGCACCGACACGAAAAAACTGACCGAAGAGGAAGATGTGGCCGAACTGGTGATGTTCCTGGCCGCCAATGTTTCCGGCAATATCACCGGTGAAATCGTAAATATTTCAGGAGGCCTTTAATACTAACACCGCACTATAAAATCAGTAAACAAAAATGATAACATCCAAAAAAGCTTCTTTTTAGGAGAAAATAAATATGGCGAACACAAAATCAGCAGAAGGAATACTGGTTACCGGAGTCATCGGTGAAGATGTACACGTAACCGGTATCCGCATTTTAGAGCACGCATTGATAAATGCCGGGCTAAAAGTTCATTCTTTAGGCATCCATAATACCCAGGAAGATTTTATCGATGCCGCTGTTGAAACAAAAGCGGATGCCCTTTTGATTTCTTCCTTATGCGGCCATGCTAAATTATTAGTGGAAGGATTCCGGGATAAATGTACCACGGCCGGCCTGGATAATATTCGCTTATACATTGGCGGACAGTTGGGTATTCATGCGGAAGAATGGGAAGTAACCGAAAAGACTTTCAAAGACATTGGCTTCGACAGGGTATATAAACCATTTGTTCTGCCCGAACCGGTAATCGCAGATATTAAGAAAGACCTGGGAATCGAGTAGCATAGTTTTTAGGAGATTAACATGGATGTAGTTAATAAAAAATGGTCCGAAGACTATTTCTTCCGGGAGAGGGAGAAAGTCCTGGAGATGTGGCCCACCGGCAAAGAAGTCGATTTAAATGAAGCGGTAGATTATCACCAAAACATGCCGCCGACTAAAAATTGCGCCTTAAAATCGCTGCAGGCAAAAGAAAAAGGACTTACCTACCTCTGGCCATCATTAGGTACAGATACTATTGCTGCTCATAAAGAGCTGCTGCTCTATATGCAAGAAAATGGAGAAGTAGACTTTTTAGCATCCTACCTCGACAGCCTGACCAGGAACTGCCGGTTCAAGGATGCGGAACAGGAGCTGCAAAAAGCCGTTAAAACCGGGAAAGCAGTATTAAACGGATTTCCCATTGTTGTACACGGAATAAAGGGCAGCAGGGAGATTATCGAAGTAGTGGATCTACCGGTACTTTTTTTAGGTCCTTCTCCCGATGTCCGCCTGTCCCATGAAATCGGCATTGCCGGCGGCCATACAGGTTATTCCGGCGGACCGCTTATATCATTTTGGAACTACACGAAAGACATCCCGGTGGAAACACTCATTCACAATTCCCAATA
>JAGLSW010000663.1 GCA_023135565.1 Candidatus Aminicenantota bacterium
GGTCAATTTTAATGAGCGCTATAGCATGCAAAAAATACAAGCAAGGTCCCGCTTCGACTGAAAACAGGACCTAAGCTTGCTCGAGGCCGGGAACAAGAAAACTTAATTCTTAGGCACCTCGGTCTTGTCGTGGTTAGCGTTCGTTTCGCTCCACAGGTAAAAAAGGTTAATCTCAAAATAACCGGGTAGTTGACAATTAGGGATTATTGATGTATTATATTGATAGGTAAAGTAAAAAATGGATATAGAAGGAGCTGTAACAAGTACTTTTGAAGAAATATTGCTGCCGGAATTTGCAAAAATTAAAGATGAATTAAAAGATATGGAAGGATTACCGTTGAAGTTTACCAATAAAAGACTCGACGATATGAATTCACAATTAGCCGATCAAAGTAGAAGAATCGACGAGACGAACAAAAAAATCGATACTTTAAGAGAGGACTTGACCCAAAGAATAGATGCAGTAAGAATAGACTTAACTCAAAGAAGCGATGCCGTAAGAGATGATTTTATTACCGGGATAGAGAATGTCAATGATAGACTGAATAGACTATATGAGGTCATTGTACGCCGGGAAGAACACCAGGGGATCGAACAAAAAGTTCTCGAATTGGAGAGAGACGTCCGGGAACTGAAACTCAAAATAGCTGTTTAAGATATTCCTAACCAAAAAATACAAGCAAGGTCCCGCTTCGACTGAAAACAGGACCTAAACTTGCTCGAGGCCGGGATCAATAAAACTTAATCCTTAGGCACCTCGGTCTTGTCGTCGATGTACTCCAATAACACACCATTGGTGGCTTTGGGATGCACAAAGGCAAATTCACAGTCCCGGAATGGCCGGGCGCCGCCGATAAAAGGATAACCTTTACCTTCCATTTCTTTTATGGAGTCACGGGTGTTGTCTACGTTAAAAGATACCAGCATTATGCCTTCACCGTGCTTCTCTATATGTTTAGCTACAGCACCGTCCGGGGTGGTGGATTCCATCAACTCGAATCCCACTTCACCAAGATAATAACGCGCCACGTTGATCTTCTCCGGCTCGTCGATATAAGCATCGTCAGGCTTGTCTTTGCCTAACAAAGGTTCCCATTTTTTCCTGGCTTCTTCTAAATTCTTTACCGCTATACAAATATGATCGACTTTATTTACTTTCATGTTTTTTTTACTCCTGTATTTCATGGCCTTCGGCGACCCTGCCGGGGGCCAAACTTTTAAAAAAGTTTGATCAAAACTTTTTATAATTTAAAATCAAAAGCGCTCACACGCACCTCGGAAGATTATCGATAACTCCCTGAGAGGGCTACCAGTACATTCCCCTCTTGAGACTTGCCAGGCGGTGGCGCTGAGGGGCTTTTTATTTTTTGCCCCGAAGTGACGGGGTGTGTCTTATTGGGTGAGCCTCACCCTTAATTATAATGCCCTTCGCCGTCGTAACCACGCGGCACGCCAACACTCCAGTTGCCGGGCGTGGGCCTGTCTAAACGAGGCGATTCATAACACTCATCCATCTCCTCGATGGCTTTCGTAGGCAAACGGAAATGTATGGCCTCTATCGGACATACCTCGGCACAGATACCGCACTCTTCACATAAATCAACCAACAGCGCGGCTTTATTCTTTATCAAACCCATTATATGGGCGGGGCAGCGCTTGACACAAACACCGCACCCATCACACTTAAATACATCTACTTTCGGAATCATTTTTATCTCCTATAGCCTCATTCCCATTTTGTAGCCGTCCAAAATAGCCGAATTACCTCGCCGCGTGATCATGGCATCACCTATAGTATACACGCCTTTACGCACTTTGCAAAGCTCGCTCACAGGAGCCATGTCAGCCAATATAACCGTGTCGGCTTCAACAACCTTCTCACCGTCGGGGGTGTCTACTACGATCCCTTTACCGGTGATCTCTTTGGCCTTCGAAAAAGCGACGCGGTTCACACCGCCTTGTTTGAGCTTTTTCATGTAACGCCAGATATAACTGGGATTGACATCCGCTCCAGGCTTCTTACCGGTATGCACTAAGGAAATTTCACAACCGCCCTTCTCGATAAGAAACAAGGCAGTAGAAATTGCTACGCCTCCGGAACCGAGGATAGTAACCCGCTTGCCGGGTTCCACTTTTCCGTCCATGACATCTAAACAGGAGACTACGTTTTCTCTGTCCGCTCCGGGCAGTTCACTCTGCGGTACAGCGCCGGTGGCTACTATAATATAATCGGCGTCGCTGTCTTTGACCTCTTCGGCGCTGACTGCTTTGCCCATTTCAAAAGTAACTTTGCCCTGCTCACAGTAGTCTTTCAAATAATCGACCAAGCGCATGAACTCTTCGTCTCCGTGGGGGCCGTTGGCCGCGGTAGCTGCCTGCCCGCCAATATGGTCGCTCTTTTCGGTGACTGTGACTTTGTGGCCTTTTTCGGCGGCAATACCTGCTGCCTGCAAACCGGCAATCCCGGCTCCGATAATCCATACCTTCTTGGGGTGTTCGGTTTTGGGGAAACCGTAAAAGCCATATTCCGGCTCGGATTCATGACCTAATGAGGGACGCACCATGCAGTTCAACTCGGCGTCGCGAAAAAGCCGGGCTAAACAAAGATTACAGGCCATACAGGGAATAATATCCTTCTGCCGGTCTTCTAAAATTTTGTTAGGCAGGAAGGGGTCGGCTATCATGGGACGGCACATTTCCCAAAAATCAAGCTCTCCGGCCGATATAGCTTTCTCAGGATATTCGGGCAGGAAAAGCCGGTAGGCCATGGAAACCTTAGTTTCGGGTTTCAGGGCTTCCCGTACCTTTTTGGCTAAGTAGAGCCACTGGCCCATTTCGCAGTCCCTGGAAATAACCGATACCGCTGATTCTTGCCAGCCTGCTGTAACAGATAAACAATCCGCCCCGGCTTTTTCGGCCAACTGGATTATTTGCAGCGAGTCTTCGGGTGCATTGCCGCCGCGGTCGCTGAGCAGTTCGTCGGCGCAGAGGCGGATGATGATGGGGTAGTCGGGGCCGATTGCTTTGCGGATGCCGCTGACAATATCGGTCATGAATTTGGCTCTGCCTGCTATCGAACCGCCGTACTCATCGGTGCGCACATTGGTGTAACTGGATACGAAATTGGAGATCAGGTAGCCGACAATGCCTGAGATTTCGACGGCGTCGTAACCGGCTTCTACGGTGCGCCTGGCGCCCTGGATATGCTCTGCGATGGCGGTTTGGATTTGTTCTTTGGTCATTTCCACCGGTTCGCGGAAACGGGGTATGCGCTGTTTGACCGGCGAAGGACCGACTGTGTAGTCGATGTTGATGCCGCCCACGCGGCCGCAGTGCATGAGCTGTAAAACGGCTTTGGAACCGTGTTTGTGAATGGCGTCGGCGATCTTCTTTAATCCGGGGATGAACTTATCGTCCCAGATGCCCATCATGCCGACATATCCCTGGCCTTCGCCGCGGGGGTCGGTGTAAGCGCCCTGGGTGGTGACCATCCCGGCGCCGCCGCGGGCCTGCGCTTCCATGTAAGCGACTTCCTTGTCTGCCACGAAACCGTCGCCGAAATTAAAATTGGTTTCTGTAGAAGCGTACTTAATGCGATTCTTGACCTCCATTTTGCCGATTTTGCCCGGCTGGAAAATGTGAGGGTACTTCTTTGCTCCAGGTTTCATTTATATTCCTCCTTTTTCCCTTTGCTTTGTAAATGGGAAAAGATTTTTTTTCTCTTATTTTTATATTTGCCTCCGGCGGCCAAAAACC
>JAGLSW010000664.1 GCA_023135565.1 Candidatus Aminicenantota bacterium
TCAATTTTAATGAGCGCTATAGCCCCTTATAAAAGCTTTGAATTTTTCTTTTTGCAATATCCTCAGCGACTTTGGGTCTGCAACAAAAATATGGGTAAAACTTGATATTTGCTTTTTTTTGCGCTAAAACCCGATAGCCAAAAAGCATTCAGAAAAAAAAGAGGCGACATGACCAACAAATTAAAAAAAATGGCTAAAATCATTTTATAAAGCAGATTCTCAAGCCATAAAGAGAAGTCTATGGGGATTGAAAAAAAAGATTTTTGTGTTACAATAACAAATGCAATCAATGATAGACGTAAGCAGCGATTTCGCAAATAGTGGATTTCTCGATCCGGTACTCGATTTTTTTAGAGGGCATATCGTTTTTACCGTGGGCCTTCTCCTTATCGCCGGATACTTTGCCGGTAAACTGGCTGAAAAATTAAAGCTCCCCGCTATTACCGGCTATATCGTAGCCGGTTTATTCATGGGCGAGTCCTTCCTCGATATCGTCCATCACGATATTTCTCATACCATGGAAAGTATCACCGATATCGCTTTAAGCTTGATCGCCCTGACTATCGGCGCCGAGTTCAGGATTACCAAACTAAAAAGAGTAGGGGCCGGTATCCTGATTCTCACCCTATTCGAGGCGGTATTTGCCTTTATTTCCGTAACGCTTATACTGTCGCTAATCGGCATCGACCTGAAATACAGCCTGATCCTGGGCGCTATTTCCGCCGCTACTGCTCCTGCCGCCACCGTGGTAATCATTAAAGAACTGCGGGCCCGGGGGCCTTTCGTCGATTATCTTTACGGGGTGGTAGCTTTCGATGATGCCGCTTGCGTTATCCTGTTCAGTATCGTTTTTTCCTTAATCTCCCCCCTGCTTTCCAGCGCGGGAGCGGCGCACAGCGGTTTGTTATACGGCCTTTTCCATGCCGCGAAAGACCTTTTCCTTTCCGTGGCCATCGGTTTCTTAAGCGGCATAGCCCTGCACCTGATGGTAAGAAAAAAGTACCGCCTGAACGAAATCCTTATTATCTCCATTGCCTTTATTTTCCTGTGCACTGCCTTTGCTTTAGTGTTCCATTTATCCCCGCTGATAGCCAACATGGTTTTCGGCGCAGTGTTGGTCAATCTTTCCAATAAAAATAAAAAGATTTTTAATGTATTGGACCCGCTCACACCGCCTTTATTTGCGCTGTTTTTTGTGCTGGCCGGGATGGAACTCAATGTGTCTGTTTTAACTGAAGGCCTGGTAGTGTTTTACGGGATTATTTACATTGTCGTTAGATTCGGAGGTAAGATGTTGGGCGTATACTGCGCCGGACGCTTGACAAAAGCCCCGGCAAAAGTGAGAAAATACTTAGGTTTATGTTTGTTTCCCCAGGCGGGGGTTGCCATCGGGCTGGTGTTATTCGTCAAGACGTCGCCTGTTTTAGCCAATGCTGTCCCTGCAGTCAAGGAGTCGCTGGATTTGATCCTGAACATTGTCCTGGTCAGCGTATTTTTAAACGAGTTAATCGGCCCCTCCATATCGAGGTACGGCATCATCAAAGGTGCGGAACTTTAAGGGTGCGGCGCACCCACCCTATAAGGTGAAAAAATGCAAGTAATAGACATAACAAACGAAAGTATTTGCCTGGTGAACCTGGAAGTTAGAGACAAGAAAAAACTGCTCCTCGATATTTCCACTAAACTTGCCGGGAAGTTTGAGAACCTGTCCGCGGAGGAGATTTTTAATGCCTTGATGGAGCGGGAGAAATTGGGCAGCACCGGTTTTGGCGAAGGGCTGGCTATCCCCCATGCGAAATTCGACAATATCGAATCTTTTGGCCTCTGTATCGTTACCTTAAAGAAAGGCATGGATTTCGGCAGTATCGACAAAAAAAAAGTCAAGATCGTTATCGCAATAATCGGCCCTTCGGCGCAGCAGGAGGAATACTTAAGGCTGCTGGCAAAGGTTTCCAAAATCATCCGCCATAAGAACATATTATCCGAGATGAAAAAATCTCCTTCCGAATCCGCTCTTAAAGAGGCTTTTATCAAGGGCACTATCTCCCTGGAAGATGATAAAAAAGACAAAACGAAAAAAGTTAATAGACTACTTATTATCAATCTAAAAGAGAGCAAATATTTCGATGATATTATCAATCTTTTGTTGGAAAAAGGGATATCTAATGCAGTCGTAACCGATTCCTTGAGTATCGAGAATTATTTGACCGATTCTCCTCTTTTCAGTGGATTTTTAAATTTCTTAGCGGAGCGCAGCGGCGGCTGCCGCACTATTATGGCGGCGGTAAATAATAAAGAGGTTATGCCTTTAGTAGATGACATCGAGAATATTATGGGGGATTTAAACACTCATACCGGTATCCAGGTCATGGCATTAGAAATCGGTTTTATCCGCGGCGCCATCGCATCATAAATGAAACTAAAAGATTTTTTTTTTGATCTGCCCGAAGAGCGGATTGCTAAGTTACCCGCCGAAAAGCGGGACGAGTCGAAACTTATGATAGTGGAACGGCTTAGCGGTAAAATCAGCCACCATCTTTTTAAAGATATAAACGATTTCGTCGGGACGGAGGATTTCCTGGTAGTAAATAATTCCCGGGTCATCCCGGTCAGGCTTTTCGGCAGGATAGGGCAGGGGCAGGTGGAGATTTTGATCGTAAAAAATATCGACTCCTACACGGTTGAGGCCCTGACCTTACCGGCCAGGAAGTTTAAAAAGGGGACCAAAGTTGTCCTGTCGCAGGAAGGTCCCGGTTTGTGGGCGGAAGTGATAGACACCGGTTACCGCGGCAGGAGGACACTCAGGTTTAACAAAGAAATGCCCGAAATTTTAGAAAACGGTTATGCGCCGCTGCCGCCTTATATCAAGCGCAAGTTCCCCGAAGCGGCGCGGTTCAGGGAATTGGACTTAGAAAGGTACCAGACTATTTATGCCGGGGAACCTGGTTCTATAGCTGCTCCTACAGCCGGTTTGCATTTTACTCCCGGTCTATTGGCTGCGTTAAAGAAAAAGTGTCGGGTAGTAGAAGTTACCTTAAATGTAGGGGAAGCGACTTTCCAAAAAATAGAGGTAGAAGATATTGCGCAGCACCGGATGGGGCGCGAATATATTACTATAAAAAAATCTGAAATAGAACGCATCGAAAAATTGAAGCAGTCCAAGAATTTAATAGCTGTAGGCACTACTTCGGTGCGTTCATTAGAGACCTATGCCCGGTTGACACCCGGAGATGCCGGTTATGAAGACGCGCTATCAGGCGAAGAAAGTAAAAATAAACAAAAGTTTTGTGGGGGTCCAGGGGGCAGTTTTTCAAAAGCGCCCCCTGGTCGCCGAAGGCAAGAGAGCTTTTATTCTGAATTATTCATCTCGCCCGGTTTTGAATTCAAGCTGGTAGACAAATTAATCACTAATTTCCATTTGCCGGAATCGAGTCTTTTTATCCTAACGTCGGCTTTCGGCGGTCTTGAATTGATGAAAGAAGCCTACCGGGTAGCTATCGAGAACAAGTACCGTTTTTTTTCTTACGGCGACGCCATGTTTATTATTTAAAATTGGCCTATCGACGTTTTTAATAAACAAAAGTTTTGATTA
>JAGLSW010000665.1 GCA_023135565.1 Candidatus Aminicenantota bacterium
ACCGCACCTTTGAAAAAGTTTGAACAAAACTTTTGATTAACGAGAATCATTCTTAACACCGTTGCTGCGAAGCAGCTCATAGGCTCCCCGTGCCGCGTCTTGGGGCCTACAAGCGATTAGCTGAGACTGTCTGACCGACAGCGGGAAAAGTGATATTCTAATGATACAGCGTTAAGGCAGCCCCTTATAGGCTCCCCACGCCGTGGGGGGAAATTTTATTTTTTGTCCTATTGCATCTTGAAAAGTAGCTCGATTTCTAATAAAATATAGATTAGATTTTTGAATGAGATAAAATTTTACAAAAAGGACTTTATAATTCAAATGAGTGAAAAATATACAGAAGATAGTATTGTAACCTTAGACTGGAAAGACCATATCAGGAAACGTCCGGGCATGTACATCGGCAAATTAGGCGACGGTTCCGCCCACGACGACGGTATCTATGTCCTGCTGAAAGAGGTGCTCGACAACGCAGTAGACGAATTTATGATGGGCCACGGTAAAAAAATAGATGTCACTATTGCCGATAAAACCGTCAAAGTACGCGACTATGGCCGCGGCGTGCCCCTGGGAAAAGTGGTGGACGTTTCCTCTAAAATGAACACCGGCGCTAAATACGATTCCAAGGTCTTTAAAAAATGCGTGGGTCTCAACGGCATCGGCATCAAAGCAGTCAATGCGCTCTCCAATTATTTTTTGATCAAAGCGGTGCGGGAAAACCAGGCGAAAGCCGTGGAATACCAACGGGGCGAAATACTAAAAGACCATAAAATAAAAAAAACAGAAAAACCCAACGGCACAGTTGTCTCTTTTACCCCGGATAAAGAGCTTTTCCGGGATTTCCACTACCTGTCGGAACATGTGGAAGCCCAGGTGCAGAATTATGTCTACCTGAATGCCGGGCTGATCATTAATTTTAACGGCAAGAAATATTATTCCAAAAACGGCCTGTTAGACCTGCTGCAAGCCAATATGAGCACCGAAGGCCTGTACCCCGTCATCCACCTGAAAGGCGAGGATATGGAGGTCGCCCTGACCCACGGCATCCAATACGGCGAAGAGTATTACTCCTTTGTCAACGGCCAGCATACCACCCAGGGCGGCACTCACCAACAGGCTTTCAGGGAAGCTTTAGTCAAAACCATCCGCGAATTCTATAAAAAAGATTACGATATCCAGGATATCCGAGCTTCCATCATCGCTGCAGTCAGCATCAAAGTGGAAGAGCCGGTTTTCGAGTCCCAGACCAAAACCCGGTTAGGTTCCAAAGATATGGGGCCGGGAGCACCGACTGTGCGCAATTTTATCCTGGATTTTGTCAAAAAGAACTTAGATAACTACCTGCACAAACACCCGGAAACCGCCGAACTGCTGTTGAATAAAATCCAGTCTTCGGAAAGGGAACGCAAAGCCATGGCCGGTATCAAAAAACTGGCCAGGGAACGGGCTAAAAAAGTAAGCCTGCACAATAAAAAACTGCGGGACTGTAAGATTCATTACAATTCTAAAAACGACCGGCGTCATGAGAGCACCATATTTATTACCGAAGGAGATTCGGCCAGCGGGTCTATCACCAAATCCAGGGACGTGAACACCCAGGCGGTTTTCAGTTTAAAAGGCAAACCCTTAAACACCTTCAACCTGACCAAAAAAATCGTCTACCAGAACGAAGAGTTCAACCTGCTGCAAGCGGCGCTGAATATCGAAGAAGACTTAGATAACCTGCGTTACAAAAATGTGGTCATCGCCACGGACGCCGATGTGGACGGCATGCATATCCGCTTACTGCTGATTACTTTTTTCCTGAGGTTTTTCCCCGAGATGATCAAGCACCGCCATCTCTACATCTTGCAGACCCCGCTTTTCAGGGTGAGAAATAAAAAAAAGACTTTCTACTGCTACTCCAAAACGGAGAGAGCCGAAGCTGTCGCAGCCTGCGGCAAAAACCCGGAAATTACCCGTTTTAAAGGTCTGGGTGAAATCTCCCCCGATGAATTTAAACACTTTATCGGCAAAGATATGCGCTTGGAACCGGTGATTATGAGGCGGGAAAATTCGGTAGGTAAGATGTTGGAATTTTATATGGGCAAAAACACCCCCAAACGCCAGGAATTCATTATCGAGAACTTGCGCATGGAAGAAGACGAAGTCGGGGAAGAGGCCGGGAAAGAGGCCGGAGAAAAAGAAGAGGCCGCGGAAGAAATCCAGGCGGCGGTAGGTGAAGAGATCAGGACGGAAAGCGGTGCAAACGGATAAATCAAATGAACGAGAACAGTAATAATAACGGCAATAGCAAAAATGGCAGTAATGGTAACGGTGGCAGCGCCGGTACGGGCAATAACTATATAACGCTGGAAGAATTAAACGGCGATTCAAACCATGACCTGGAATTGGAACCGGGACCCGGAAACGGCCGGGCGGAAGAAGAACTTCAGCATGTCAGGTACCTTTCCGGCATGTACGAGCACTGGTTTTTAGATTATGCTTCTTATGTAATATTGGAACGGGCGGTGCCCTATATAAACGACGGTTTAAAACCCGTGCAGCGCCGCATTTTGCATGCCATGAAAAAATTGGACGATGGCCGCTATAACAAAGTTGCCAATATTATCGGTTTTACCATGCAGTACCACCCCCACGGCGATGCCTCCATCGGCGACGCTTTGGTTTCTTTGGGGCAAAAAGACCTGCTTATCGACACCCAGGGCAACTGGGGCAATATCTATACCGGCGACCCCGCCGCTGCTTCCAGGTATATCGAAGCCCGCCTCTCCAAATTCGCTTTAGACGTGCTTTTTAACTCCAAAACCACCCGCTGGAAACTCTCCTACGACGGCAGGAATAAAGAACCGGTCCACCTGCCGGCGAAATTTCCTTTACTGCTGGCCCAGGGAGTTGAAGGCATCGCCGTAGGTCTGGCATCGAAGATTTTACCGCATAATTTTATCGAATTGATAGATGCCGCGGTGGCTCACCTGCGCGGTGAGGAATTCGAAATCCTGCCCGATTTTGCTACCGGCGGCCTGGCTGATTTTTCAAGATACAACGACGGCTTGCAGGGCGGCAAAGTCAGGGTGCGCGCCCGCATAGAGAAAGTAGACAATAAAACCCTGGTTATCAAGGAAATGCCTTTCGGTAAAACAACTTCCAGCCTGATCGAGTCGATACTTAACGCCAATGACAAAGGCAAGATCAAAATCAAAAAGATCGACGACAACACCGCCGGAAACGTAGAAATCATGGTGCACTTACCTACCGGGGTTTCCTCCGACAAAACCATAGACGCCTTATATGCATTTACAGACTGTGAAGTTTCTATCTCTCCCAATAGCTGTGTTATCCAGGATAACAGGCCCGTGTTTGTGGGTGTTTCCGATATTTTAAAATTTTCGGCGCAGCACACCCTGGATCTTTTGAAAATGGAGTTGGAGATTCGTTTGCAGGAATTGGAAGACTTATGGCACCGTTCTTCTTTAGAAAAAATATTTATCGAAAACAGGATTTACAATGATATAGAAGAGTGTGAAACCTGGGAAGCGATCGTCGAAACCATAGACCGGGGCCTGGAGCCTTTTAAACGCCTGTTAAAGCGTCCTGTAACCTATGACGACATCGTGCGCCTGACTGAAATTAAGATCAAACGGATTTCTAAATACGACTCTTTCAAAGCCGACGAATATATTAAATCTTTAGAAGCGGAGATGGAAGAGGTTAAATTCAACCTGACCAACATCGTCCTTTATACCATCGACTATTTCAAGCGCATAAAAGAGAAATACAGCGCCGGCAAGGAGCGTAAGACAGAGATGATGAATCTTCATGTAGTGGAAGCCACCAAAGTAGCGGCAGCCACCCGGAAACTCTACGCCAACTACAAAGAAGGATTTATCGGTTCGTCGTTAAAGAAAGATGAGTATGTGTGCGATTGTTCCGACATAGATGACGTCATCGTATTTTTGAAAGACGGCAGGTACATAGTGAGAAAAGTCAGCGAAAAATCTTTTGTAGGCAAAGATATCGTTCACATTGCTATCTTCAACAAAAATGACGACCGCACCGTTTACAATGTCATCTACCAGGACGGTAAGGACGGCAATATTTTGGTGAAGCGTTTCTCCGTCACCGGTGTCACCCGGGACAAAGAGTATGATCTCAGTAAAGGCAGCAAAGGCTCGAAAGTCATCTATTTTACCGCCAATCCCAATGGAGAAGCCGAAATAGTTAAAGTGAACTTAAGACCCAAACCCCGCTTAAGGAACCTGAAATTTGAATTTGATTTCGGTTCGTTGGGCATTAAAGGCAGGGGTTCCATGGGCAACATTCTCAGTCGTCATGCGGTAGAGCGGGTGGTATTAAAGGACAAGGGCGTATCTACCTTAGGCGGTTTAGACATCTGCTTCGATCAGGATGTAAAGCGCATCAACTCCGATGACCGGGGTAAATATTTAGGTAATTTTTCCGGTGACGACATGATACTGGCAGTGACTAAGTCGGGTTATTTTAGAACTTACTCTTTCGATTTATCCACTCATTTCGACTTAGACACCATCCTGGTGGAGAAGTACCGGCCCGGCAGGGTATTGACCGCCGTATTTTATGACGGCGAGCAGCAGTTTTACTATCTCAAACGGTTTGAAGTGGAGGAAGCCAACCGCAAGCTCAGTTTTATAGGGGAGTTTTCCGGCTCGAAATTGATAGCTTTATCCGGGGAGAAGCATCCCCGTTTCGAGGTACGCTTTGGCGGCAAGCATAAAAAGAGGCCTGTTGAGACTATCGAAGCCTTTGAATTTATTGCGGTCAAAGGTTACAAAGCGCGGGGCAAGAGGTTGACTATTTTTATGGTGGAGAGTATCGAAGAGATAGAGCCGTTGATCGTAGAAGAGGAGGAGGAGGAGGAGATATCTCCCGCTCCCGGTGTGGAGGAGCAGCCGGAAGGTGTTGTTACGGAAGAAGAGGGGCAGCGCCGGCTTGAATTCCCTGAGAACGGCTGACCGGGATTCCCGGCCTACAGAGGCTTAACAAAAGTTTTATCAAAATTTTCGTTTAATGAAAAGCGCCCCTCATAGTCTCCCCGTGCCCCCTTCGCGCCTTTCGTGAACTTCGTGGTAAAAATAGCCCTCAGTAATGACAGAGAATACCTCATTTTTTTTAGGACTGATGATGTCGTAAAAAGTCAAAAAAAGAGGAATCTAAAAATGAAGACTGCTGATAACAAACGGTTTTCAAGATCGGGTCTTGCTCAAAAAAGACTTTTCACGGGACCATCAGGACTGAATAGTTACCATTTTTTGCCTTTAAAATCATGCAATATTATGCTACCATATGCAGTAAATAAATTTTGGAGTAAGTAATGATGTTCTTTTCAAGGTTTATGGCTCTTTTACAATCTATGCACTCAGTCCTTAACCCGAAAATTGACCTAACTTTGGAAAACTTTGCCCTGCGCCAACAATTGGCTGCGTTTAAGAAAAAGAATCCCAGGCCGAAACTATCCCGGTTAGATCGTATTTTATGGGTATTACTTAGAATGTGTTGGCATAGATGGCAGAGCGCTTTACTTTTTGTTAATCCGGAAACCGTTGCCGGATGGCATCGTAAAGGTTTCAGACTCTACTGGAAATATATTTCGGATAGAGGCAAAGGAAAAGTAAAAGATAAACATAAGATCGACAAAGAGATAAGGGATTTAATTTATAAATTGGCGAATGAAAATCCCACCTGGAGAGCGCCGCGGATTCACGGCGAGTTGTTAAAGTTGGGTTTCCGGGTTTCGGAACGAACGGTTTCCCGGTATTTGCCGAAGCGGGAACCATCGGGCGATAAGATCAAAAAATGGATGACTTTTTTAAATAATCACAGGAAAGGAATTATGGCAATGGATTTTTTTACTGTGCCCACGTTTTTTTTCCGGCAGCTTTATTGTTTCTTTATTATTCATCACGATAGGCGAAAAATAATTCATTTTAATGTTACGTTTAATCCAACAGAGGAATGGGTAAAAAAGCAGTTACGTTCGGTTTTTTCTTTGGTCGAGCGACCTAAATACATGATTTATGACCGGGATACGATTTTTTCGGCCCTGATAACAGGAACTCTAAAAAGTTTTTCTATAGAGCCTGTACGCACTTCTTTCCGTTCGCCCTGGCAGAACGGCACCGCTGAACGCTGGGTCGGCAGTGTGCGGAAAGAGTTGTTAAATCATGTGATCATATTGAATAAGGAGCATCTGTACAAGCTGCTTGAGGAATACATCGACTATTACCATAATGACCGGACGCATTATAATCTCGATAAAGACCCGCCTAACAGTCGCCCGGTTCAAGACAGGGCTTCCGAAAATGACCGGGTGATTGCGATGCCCCGGGTCGGCGGCCTGCATCACAAATATGTCTGGAAAGACGCCGCTTAGTTTTTTTCTTTATCTTTTACCTGCTATCCTGTCATGCCGGGGAAAAGTGCGTCCGCTCTCTGATTTTCGCAGCCAAAATGCCGATTTTTTCCAGGAAAAACAGTCTCGTTTTTTCAATCCAGAATCGCTCGAAATGAAATGTTCGCCTTTTTTTACTAAAAAACCAGCCCGGATAGCTTATTGGCGAGCGACAACTTATTATCAGCTTAGAAATATTTCATCTCTTATAAATTTAAGCGATTCCTTGAATGATTCTCCTATCCTTATTCTTTTACCGGAATCATGATCAAAAAAATCAACGGGACAGTACTTACTACTATCATTAATTTCTTGTAAAACTAAAACAAACACACTACCATCAATAGCAATGCTAAATACAAGCAATTTCTCCTTAAAGTCACCCTCATCTAACAAATATAATTCTTCTATTCTATAAATTTCAGTCCCCCAAAAATTTGCTCCATTTGTACATAATAAAAACTCTTTGAAATCATAAGGTATTTGTGCCCCAATATTTAACTCTAACTCTTTAATCTGTTGTAATGAAGCTTTCTCGGCAGGAATAAAACCTGAGCCTTTATCCAGAGAAGAATTTATAAGCTCCTTAAGCCATTCACATTGACATTTACTCAAATCAAATTCTTTATATGGCTTTGAAACTTTTAAATCCAAATGATCGAAATTAATCCTCCTTTTTTTTTCAAAAGAAACATTATTATTTTCTATATAACCCCAATCTTTCAGTTTTAAATATCGAGGCCAGTTGACTGGTTTTTTCACATAAGCAATCACACCACTCAAGATTCCCTCACATATATATGCTTTGATTCTAATAGGTTCCGAAATCCTGGGATCCATTATCACTAAATCATCTATTTCCATATCAATTTTTTTACCTGTTGAGAAAACATTTTCAAGATTACCGTCGAATATGATCGATAATTTGTATTCGTTAGGTGTACGATCACGAGTAATACCCAGGAAAAACGGGGGTTCTAATTGTTTTTTTAAATTTTTTATGAAGTCCGTATGCCCATATAACAGTAGGTCAATCAATTTTTTCTCAGTCTCGTTAAATTGCTTATATTTACTAAAAAATGCCATATTTTCCTCTTTTGCATTTATACCAAACTATATTGTTTCTGTCAACAAATTAAGTCAAATTTTTTCTAAATTCAATCATAGTTATAAGAACTTATTCATTTCGTCAATTTAAATTCAAGTGATCCCTCTTTTATAAGATGTTCTTTTATCCATTTAGGCATAAACTTGAAACGGTAAGGATCAATTCGTGCGTGGTCCAAAGTAAATAATCTCTTGAGGTTTAACTTTGAATGCTTTATCCAATTTGGAGCCCATTTTGTCCTATTGGGAATAAAGCGATGATGAAATTCTTCAACCTCTTTAAAAAAATTCTCCCCAATTTTCGTTTTCCTCTTAGCTCTGGGCTTTTTCTTTAAGATATTTCGTGTCACTTTTCTAAAATATTTATTAGAGCTTATTTTAGTATTTTTAGCAGTAGTGAGATCAACCTTGTTCGTTGGTTTACATTTTCCTTTAAAAATACCGTATCCAGTTAAAGCCAGGGGAATGGCCTGCCTATCTAAGTTCTCTCTTGCTTCTAATCCGACTTCTTTATTAATAAAGTAAGAATCACCATATCCCATGATAAAGTTTGCACCGGCTTCTCCCAGGAATTCTCCTGTGGGATATACGACTGTTGCATCCTTTATTTTACCCAAATAGCTACGGTCATCTTCTTTATTGATTTGTATCACAGGTCCTGGGTTTGAAAAGTTAAAAGATAATCTCCAATCCTCATCAAAGAGATCGTCACCTGTCGCTATTTCAAAAACATCTTTCATCCAATATGCAACTGACGGAATAAGATTTGCAGCACCTTCAGCCATTAGAGTTCCTCTCTCTCTCCAATTTTCCGTTATTGCACCTTCATGTACAACCGAATCAAAATATATTAAATCGACTTCCAATCCCATTGGATCGACAACGTTAATCGGATTCTGGTTAAACGCTTGATACAAATTCATTGAGTCAGCATACCCCATGGGGTCTGTTTGGAGGAATCGTCCCATAATCGGATCATAATACCTTGCCCTGTAGTAGTATAAGTTTGCCGCTCTGTCGTATCGCCTGCCATGGAACAGGTACTCATTATCTATTGACGATGAGTTTATTACATCGCCGTTTGCATCTTTGATAGTAGGCATACCAAAGGTGTCGTAGGATATTCTTTCGATAAGTTGGCCGCTGCTGTCTGTGATGGCGGTTACTGAACCTATGGCGTTGCTGTGATAATAATATGGTACCGGATTACCTGATTCGTACTTGTCTACGCGGAGAATTTCGTCTACGCCGTTTCCGTAGACATATTGTTTTATTATCTGGTTCGATGAGTTGCGTTCTTCAATAACTTGACTGTAGTCGTAAAAATACTTCGTGGTACTGCTGCCGATGGTCTTCTCCACTCGTCGGCCAAAAGGGTCGTATTTGTAATTGACATCGATGTTTAAATCCCGGGCCGATAAAAGTTGATTCCTGTAATCATAAGTGAACTGCTGAATGCCTTTCTGTGTGGTATTGCCGTTTTGATCGTAAGATAAGCCCCACTCATCGAAACGGGTATATTGATTAAGTTGGGCGTTTGTGCCCTCGATGGTGGTTAGGATTTCGTTAGTCTGGTTTTCCTGATTTTCAACGATCTTTAAAATGTTATCGACTTTGTCAAACTGATAAGATTTTTGTTTCTCAAACTGGTCGGTGTCGGGTGCTGCCGGCTCAGGGCTATTGAACTTGATGTTTTTTAAACGGTATGCCTCATCGTAGGAGAAAATATCCCCTTTGTTACTCTCATGTACCCTTTGTTCATAGGTTTTTAAATTTACTTTGTTGTAACCATAGATATATTTATTGATTATATTTTGATTACTGTTTTTTGACTCTTTTCCGGTTAATCGCCTGCCCTGGTCGTAGAGGTAGGAGATGAGGTCGCCATTACCATACTGTTTGGAAAGCAAACGGTAAGATTTGCCTATGTATGAATAATCCGTTATGTTCTCCGATTCAGAGCGAATTTTCGAGACGCGGTCCAAAATATCGAAATCACGCTCGATGATCCGGCCATTGGGATACTCGATGCTCATCTTACGCCGGTTTGCATCCACACTATAGGTATAGTTAATCGACTCCCCCATCTGCTTTTCTTCCAACAAACGATTAAGGGCGTCGTACTTCCGCTCTACGGAATAATTATCATTAGAGGCTTTAGTCAACCGCGATAAACCGTCGTATTCATAGGTCTCAACTGTAGAACCGCCAACTCCCTGAGCCCGCGATATATCCCGCTGGACGAGACGGTTAAGTTTGTCATACTTGTTGGTTACTTCTGTGCCGTTACGCTGCGTTTCGGTCACTATCCGGTACTTCGTTATGCCGTCCTCCTCCATGGCTTCCGTATAGGCATATCGGATAAAAGTTGCGTCGGGATAAGTGATTTTGGTGATGCGTTTTTGATCGTCATACTCATAAGAGGTAATATTGCCGTGGGCGTCGGTCACTGTCTTTAACAAATCATTAGCATAATATGAAAACTCAGTCTTTATATCCGCGCCGTCCTTAAAATGCCTCGTAGTCCATAATTTGCGGCCCAGGGTATCATAACCGTGAGAAATAGTATTACCTTCCGCGTCCTTAGAACCGGAAAGATTTCCGCGGGCATCATAAACAAAAACAGTGACAGCTTCCGCCTCTGTGCCCGCATTCTCCGTGATCTCTTCGATTTTACTAAAATCATTATACCGGTACATGGTGGTGATAGTTTGCGGCGTGCCGTCAGCGCCTTTCACGGTCTCTATCTTTTTCGTCATGTTGCCGCGGCCATCTAAATAAAAATACTCGACCTTGTTTCCGGCAGGATCAGTCTCTTCATAAACCTGCCCGTTTTCGTTTTTTTTCACCGTCCAGGCGCGCAGCAAAGAATCTGTCACAGTCACAGTCTTGCCGCTGTCCCCATAGGAATAATCGTATACTTCGTCGGCTGCTCCGGGAACTTTTACCACATACTGCGTCATGCGACCTAATGGGTCGTTCACCCGCGTGGTTTCACGCAGCGTTTCACCGGCTGAGTTCATGCGCTTGATAGTCAACAAATTACCGAAATTGCCGCGGGCCAGCACTGTCTCATTGCTCAGCGGGTCGATAGTGCGCCGCAGCCGGTCGAAACCGTCATACTCATAGGCAGTATAATGCCCGTAAGGATCAGTCGCAGACACCATGTTGCCGTTACCGTCATAAGAAAATGCATACGTTCGGCCCCCGGTTCCGCCGCCCGTGGTCATCGAGGAAATCAAATCCCGCGAATTATAATTAAAAGATACGGAACTCAGCGGCCCGGAAATGCTCGTTACATTATCATTATTGTCATAGGCGTAAGAGGTAGTGCCGCGGCTGCTCTCGTTTTCGTTGAGCATGTTGTAACGCCGGTCATAGGTATAGGATGAACTGTTTTGCGTTTTTCCGGCGCCTGTGCCGTAACTGGTATTGGCCGCGGTGACCAGGCCGTTCTTGTTGTAGGTATAACTGCCGCTGTAAGATAAAGGCGAAATCGAGCCGGAGGCTGTGGTAGATTCAGAGGTCACTTCGCCGTGCTCGTTGACCGAATAACTGCTGCTAACACCGCGGGAACTGGAATAATTCGTCAGGTTGCCCACTTCATCGCTGCTGAAGCTTTCGTTTTCATAAGAGGAAGAAATTTGCTCGAGATACCCTTTGCCGTTATTACCGTAACTGTAGCTGCTGCTCAAACCGAAAGGACTCGTTTCCGATTGCAGCCTGCCGTGTTC
>JAGLSW010000666.1 GCA_023135565.1 Candidatus Aminicenantota bacterium
TCGAAAGCGGAGGCCGATTTCCCGCTCCATTTGCGCTTAATCTCTCTCAACTTCCTGATTTCAAAGTCCGCGGAAGAGGGATCATTATTACCTAAGTACATCAGGCCCAGCAGGAAATGAGTTTCCGGGTGTCCCGGTTCTAAAAAATACGCCTGTTTTAAAGTATGAATTCCTTTTTCCCAATTCCCAAAAGCCGCGTAACAGTAACCTAAACCTAAGTAAGCTTCAAAAAAGTCAGGGTCCCGGTTTACCGACTCATCGAAAGCATCGAATGCTTTGTCATAGGTACGGGTGGCGATATACGCATAGCCTAAATAAAAATAAGCCTCAGCGCTGCCGACCACATCTATGGCTCTTTCCAGGATTTTTACCGCGGCCCGGTGATCCTTGCTGGAAGAATAGGCGATTCCTAATTGGATAAGCGCCGCCGGGCAATCGGAATCGACTGCCAATGCCTGCTGCAAAGTTTGGATCGCATCCCTGAACATCTCCACTTCATTGTATATAGTCCCCAATTCACAATAGGCTTCTAAATTCCCGAGATCCAGTTCTATGGCGAGTTTGAGAAATCTAACGGCATCATAGGGGCGCTCCTTTTTATAGCTCATGCCTAAGTAGTAATGAGCTTCGGCATTGGTGGGTTCCTTTCTAATTACCTGCTTGAATTCGTCGATCGCTTTTTTGTACTCCCCGGCTTCGTAATAAACCACGCCCCGGTCAAAAGCAGTGCCTGCTCCGGCCAGTTCATCACTGTCGGCAAAAGACAAATCGGCAAGTTCTCTCTCGCCGGTAGAGATGAGTTTTTTGGTATTTTTTACGGGAATGGCAAAATTAAGGTTCTGTCCGACCTTGGACTGGAAAGTGGCCACCCCGATGACTTCGCCAAACATGTTGAACACAGGGCTGCCGCTGGAACCCGGCGAAATCGGCGATGTGATCTGGATAACGTCGCCGAAAGGTCTCAACTGCCGGTGAGCCGAGACGATGCCGTCCGACACGGTGGATTCTAAGCCTAAGGGATTGCCGATAACAACGATGCGTTCGCCTACCACAGGTTTCTGTTCGCTTATAGGCAGCGCACGGTATCGGTTTGCTTGTATTTTTATCGAGAAAAGGATCAGGTCGCTGCCGCTGTCTTCAGCCAGGACTTTGTTTACCTGGTAAGTGCCGGAAGGCAATTTAACTTCCGCCCGTTCGGCTCCCCGGAAGACATGATAATTGCTGACCATATGGCCTTTTTGGTTAATAAAAAAACCGGTACCCTGGCCGGCGGGTTTTCCTTTACTGTCAAAGGTATGTATTACCGCCACCGCCCCTTTGGCCTCTTTTACAAGAGTGGGCAGGTCTTTTTTTACCCTTTTGGCTTTTTTTGGCTTTTTTGCTCTTTTCCCGGCAGGCAGCCGGGATTTGAAGGCCATGAGGTCCTCTACTTTATTTTTGGTTTGCTCCCTGGTTTCCACAGCCGGTCTATTAAAAAAGTCGCTCAATATCCAGATAACGATAATGGCTGCGATAAAAACAGCGGTAAGAGATGCCCATTTTCTCCGCTGATCTGACTGATAATCTTCTCTTGTAAATTTCATAACTTCTCCTTACCTAAAATAATACTTACCGGAAGTTTGTTAAAAAACCCCACTGCGTGGGGAGCCTATGAGCCGCTGTGCGGCAGTACAGCAAAAGCCGGGGAATCCAAAACCCGCTGTCTGATAAAAAAACAAAGCCCACGGCGCCGTGGATAAGAATGTCGAAAGTTTTTGCCCCTCTTTTTCCTGGCCGGAAACACTGGGGACAAAAATAAAAATAATCATTAATACAATAATAACCGCATACTCGATACCGGTTGTGAATTCTCTTTTTTGCTTCATTTTGATTCCGCGCTGAATTTTTATTGCCGGGACTTTAGAGACTATTTTACCAGTTTTTAAAACAAATATCTACCTTGAAATTTTTTTCCGGCCTCCGGCGGCCCTGCCGGGGGCCAAACTTTGGAAGAAGTTTGAACAATACTCTTAATAAATTAGAAGCACCTCTGCGGCGAAGAAGCTTATCGCCTCCCCGTGCG
>JAGLSW010000667.1 GCA_023135565.1 Candidatus Aminicenantota bacterium
TTCCGATTGTCGAGGAACGAGACAAGAGGAAGCGGGGTGTGTTAACCCTCTCGAGACTTGCCGGGAGGTGCGCCGCCCCCGCGCAGGCGAGTCCCTCAGAGATCGCGAATGCCTGTTTGCTGAAGGCCGAATGCTGAAAGCAGTATCCCGCGTGAGCGAAGCGAACCGGGATACTATTTCAATTTGCCTTCGGCTGCCATCTTCATATAGGTAGTGTCGAAACGGAAAGTGATGCTCCCGGCATCGCCCTGGATAGTACCGTCAGGATATTTGATGCCCACTACGTCTACACTTTTGGCGTTTTCACCTAAAAGCCCGTGTTTGAAACAAAACTGGCGCACGAAATCCATTTTTTTCTTGATTTCGTCGCTCTCGGTGAATGCGACGGCATCCTGCGGGCTGCAGTACAAAGCGGTGGTGCGCAGTTGGTTCTTGTATTCGGTTAAAGAACACCCGGCTGCTTTGGCCATGACTGTCAGGGCGGGCAAAGTCCGCGGTCCTTTTTTGCACATAATGCCCATGATCTCATACCAGGCGCCTACCAGGGCTTTGCCCAATGCCGGATTCTTCTCCAAAACTTTGGTGTTGACGATCATCAAATCGAGGATTTCACCGGGAATATCCGCCGAGGTAAAGATTTTGGATACACCGGGGCTTTGCTCTATTTCCATAACGATGGGGTTCCAGGTAATCACTACTTTCTGCGATTTGTTGGAAAGAAAGATGGGGCCGATATCGCTGTCCGAAGTATTGATCAGCTTGACTTCTTCCTCCTTCATGCCGTTCATTTCTAAACAGCGGGCCAACAGGTAATGAGAAACCGATAATTCAACCAGGCTGATGGATTTGCCCTTCAAATCTTTGATTTTCAAACCGTCGCGCACTAAGATGGCGTCGTTGCCGTTGGAATAGTCGCCCATAATCAAGGCGGTGCTGTCTATGCCCGAAGCAGCGGGCATGTCGAGACATTCCATGTTGGTCATCACACAGGCATCCACTTTTTGGGTTACATAAGCTTCTACCGAGGGGATGTAGTCCATGCGCACCAACTCGATGTCGATGCCGTAAGCAGTGGCCCACTTCTCCAAAATACCGGAATGCCCGGCATAATCCCAGGGCATCCAGCCGGCATAAATAGACCAGGCTACCTTAAAAGAAGGCTTCGCCCAGGTGGTTACGGTTGTCATGCCGAATAACAGCACAAGAACCAAAATCGCTATTCTTATTCTTTTAATATTTAATTTTTTCATTCTAATTTCCTCCTGTTTTTTTTGCCTCCGGCGGCCAAAACCCTTTTGAAAAAGGGTTCTGGACTCCCAAAACTTTTTATGAGCGATACGCTTATCTACACAATAAACGGCTATCGTTAGCTTCTGCCGCGGAGCGGCTCATAGGCTGGGTGCGCCGCACCCCCGCGCCGCGGGCTTATATCTTGGGCCGGTCATCCTTTTCTTTGGGCTTCTTTTCGGATACACCGGTTTTTTTGTCTTTTTCTAAGCGGCGGGCAGCCAGCATCTGGTCCATTTTGCTCCTGGCTGTAGACTCCCGGCCGGCTTTCTCATATTCCTTATCCTGCAGCTTCACGTCGGCTTTGGCTAACTTTTCCGATATGCGCGCTTTGGCGGTGAGCTTGCGGTTGGCGTCCATAACAGCGGAGATGGGGCCCCTGTCGAGGCTGGTCTCTAACCCCTGCAGCCGGTCGTTCAATTCGACGATCTTCTTCGACGATACGAAATCGGCAATGGCTTCGGCTTTCTGCTGCGGCATCTTTTCGATCTCCGATTGGAAATCCTGCAATTGCAGCATATACTTTTCCATGGTTTTCGAGGTTTCCCCGACTTCCTCATGCAGGCGCGCCTGGGTCGCCTCGATTTCGTCGATGCGCACCTGGAAACGTTCGAAGGCATTAGCGTGTTTTTCATAGGCTTTGGTTTCGCCGGCTGCGTTGGCTGCTTCGGCTTTGGCTAAGGCGCCTTCCCGCTTTTGCAGGAGGTCTTCCTCTTCTTCATTGAGTTCTTCGAGCCGCGACCGTTTGTCTTCCAGGATGGCTTCGACTTCCGAGATGGCGTCGCGAAGCCCCTGGTACTGGGATACCATCTTATCCTGCTGGATATCGAAAGCAGCGGAAATACCGCCTACCGATCCGGTAAACTGCTCGTCTGCCGCTCTAATGATCCCCCTGGCTTTTTTCCAATTCCAAAAACGGAAAAAACGAAGGATAGCTCTGAAAATTCCAATTCTTTCTTCTGCCATAATTAAATTCTCCTAAATTTTTGTTATACTTGGTTTTATCATAATTTCTCTTATTTTGCAATTATTTATTTTTGCCTTCGGCGACCAAAAACCTTTTTGAAAAAAGGTTTCTGGACTTCCAAAAACTTCTGTTAAACCGCTCCGCGGCCCCACCACGTGGGCAAGGCTTAAGACAGCTAACTTCATAGGGTGGGTGCGCCGCACCCCCGCGCCGCGGCAGGACGCCTCAACGTTTTTTTCCCGGTCGAGTTTTTTCATTATTTATTATTCTTTAATCAGGTACTGGTCGTCTTCAGCATCTTCTGTTTCTAAGCCGCGTAAACGATCCTCTACCCGGCGGGCAGCGGCTACGGCTTTCTCTAAATTCGAGGCCACACTCTTGCGCTGCATGATGGTTTCATCTTCGATTAAGTCAACTACTTCTAAATAAGTGGAGTCTAAGGTGGCTTCCAATATTTCACACTGGGCCAACACCTGGTCTAAAGTTCCCTTACGTTTGGCGTACAACTCCAACCGGCGCCGGTGACTGCGCATTTTCTCCTGCAGCGCTTCGGTTAGTATGGCTTTATAATCTTTGCCCTTCTTTTTATTCTGCTCGATGCTCTTCAACTCTTTTTCCCAGACGCGCAGTTCCCTGTTTAACTTGCGTTCATCTATGCCCGCTATGGCTTGGTGAAGCGACAGCGCCTTATTCAAAAACTGGATGCCCTGCTGATAACTCTCTTCAGCCAGGGTTAAAAAACGCTGCGCGGTGAGGGTCTGCCTTTTTTCGAGTTTCTCTTTTAAAAAAGTGTCCAACCTGACATAAGCTTCTTTGAGCTCTTTAGCTGCTTCGGCTCCTTCCGAAAAACCTGTTTTCCAGCACCTCCTCTCGATGTCTTTGCCCTGTTGTTCCTTATATTTCCTGCGTTTTGCCAGTAATTTCTTGACATGATTTTCCGCTATCTTTTCGCCGCGGACGAAATAATGGTACACCCAGGAGGCCAGGCTGAATAAACCGCCGCCTAAAGCCAGGGCAAAGGCGGTTTGATCGAAACTGACCACCGCCATGTAGATGCCGCTCAATACGGCTATGGCCGCGGAATAAAGGGTAGTGGGATGCTGGATCGATTCGGCCAGGACTTTCTTTTTGATTTCTGCTCTGGAGAAATCCCCTGCTGTGGGTTGGGCAATTTTCTTTTTAATACTCATATTCTTTTATCAAAGTTTATCTTCTTCTAAGGCTACAAATTCCACGCGGGCGAGACGGTAACGGTAAGCCCGCATAGATTCTCCCGGTTTCTTGACGGCCGGCTGCATGGAACCGATCCCTTCCGCTTTCAGACGGCTGCGGTTAATACTGTGCACTGCCGTTAGGTACTGGATCACTACCTGCGCCCTTTCTAAAGAGAGTTTGACGTTCTCTTCTTCGCTGCCGCCGGGCCCGGTATGACCGCGCACCATTACTCGATAATGGGGGTAATTGTTGGTCAACAGGCCGGCGATTTTATCCACTATTTCTTTGCCTTCGTCGGTCAACCGGTTGTTCCAGGATTGGAATGTAATGGGTTCGATACGGAAAGTGCCCATTTCGCGCAGTTTCGACCACTCATTATCCGACAGGTCGGCAAAATCCCGTTTCCTGCCGGCAGCGCCGGTTACGCCTATGGCCCGGTTCGACGATAAACCTTTGAGGATGTCGCTGTTGGTGATCAGATATGGATTACCGCGCAGGGGGTCTTTCTCGAAAATTTTGCTGCGCATCATCACGTCGGTACAGGCGATTATCGTGTTAATGACGCCTTCCTGGACGTTCTCGCCGACCCGCGATTCGATGCCGAACTGCTGTGTGCAATTCTGCCCTAAGTCGTACCAGTCGATCTTTTCCAGCATGGCTTCGATAGTGTTTTTTTTCTCGTCGGTGGATTTGCTCATCTCCTTGATCATCTTTTCCTTGTTGTTGGCGTATATGCTTAATACCCGGAAATAAACGCTCAGGAAATCCCGCACTTTGCTTTCATGCTTTTTCAGGTAATTACGGTTGAAAACGAACACGTCCACGATATAACCGGAAAATTTGTCGGAACCCCAGATATATTTCATACCGGTGATTTTGAGGGCTTTGGAGAGGTCGGGTTCCCATAATACGAACACATCGCCGATGCCTTTTTTGGCCTGTTTGAGTACTGCGGCTGAGCCGTCGGCGGGGGTCTGCCAGTCCTTGCTGTCCCGCAGCCTATTGAGATCGAAATCGGCAATGGTCAGGTCCAGTAAAAAAGAACTGGGAGAACTGGGGGTATAAACGATCTTCAGGGTGGGGTCGTTGAGGTCGTTGATTTTTCCGCCGGGAAAACGGTCGGCATAACCGACAATGCCGTCTGCTCCTTTGGATTCGGAGATGGCGGCGGCGATAACCCCGGGGAATTTATGGGCTGCGCCGTGCTCTAAGTAGGAGTTC
>JAGLSW010000668.1 GCA_023135565.1 Candidatus Aminicenantota bacterium
AAAAAGTTTGAACAAAACTTTTACTTATTGAAAAGCGAGAAACGCCACCTGCCGCGAAGCGGCTAAGAGGGTGGGTGCGCCGCACCCCTATGCCAGGGTCAGGCTGCCGTGGGCCATCATCAGCAGCCCCTGGATAGGCACCCCGTATGGACAGGCGGTTTCACACATCCCGGAACACTGGAAACAACGATCAGCTTTGGCTGTAGGCAGGGCGGCATATTTTTGTAGGGCGTGTTTTTCCCGCCCCTGGGCGTCAAAATAATGATGGTAACGCATGATTGTATTCACAGGCACTCCCGCCGGACACTTGCTTTCACAGGCTCCGCAGGCATGGCGGCAGTAAAGGTCACCGCAGCCTTGTGACAACGCGCTCAGGGTTTTTTGATCTTTGCCGGAAAAGCCCGTTCCCGAAATACCCAGCATACTGTCAACCTGCTCGAAATTGGAAAAATTAAACAAAGCGCTGTGGGCATTCTTGTTATCCAAAACAAACCGGTAAGCGGCGGAACGAATAGCTTCATTATCTGTCAAGTTGTGTTTTTTAATGAAATCCCGGGCCTGTCCGGCTCTCTTTTTCATTCGGGCTACGAGTCCTTTTAATCTTTCAGTGGGCTGTCCTTTCTTTTCAGCTTCTTCGAACCGCTCTTTATAAGCATGGTAACTGCCTACCGGGTTCACTTTCATCAACGTTGTGCCGATATTTTTTTTCCGGCAAACCTCTAATACCTTTTCGCCCATGTCGCGCTTTAAAAAATTGTAAACCAAAAGCATCACGTCAAAACGGCCATCCGCTGCTGCCGCTAAAAGCACCTTTTCCATAGATTCGGAGACGTCGTTATAGTTGCCGCCGTGATTGGATAAGCCCACGAAACGAAGTTTTTTCTCTTTTTTCAACTGCGCCATGGCGTCATGGAAAGGTTTATATTTCACTGCTTCTACATTGCCGCAGCTGTGCATCATCATGCAGTCTAAGTACCCGGTTTGCAGCCTATCCAGGCATTTATAGGCCCGGGATAGGATTTGTTCTTTAGAAGGATTCCCGCGCATGCTCAACTTGGAATTAATGAAAAGAGATTTGCGGTCCCGGTTTTTTATCGCTTCGGCCACCACTTTTTCGCTCTGGCCCCGGCCGTAACCTTCGGCAGTGTCGATATAGTTAACGCCGGCATCTAACAAAGCGCCCAATACAGCAGCGTTGAGAGGTTTACCCACGCCGATATCGGATGCTTTAAACCCGGTGCGTCCTAAAGTCCGGTATTCTTTAATTTTAGTCGGGTTCGTTTTTTTCTCCTCCGGCTCTGCGCCCTGGGCCGGTACTGAAAGTATCCCGGCTCCTGCCGCTACTGCGGAAGTTTTTAAGAAAAGACGGCGATCCATCCGGTTTTTTGTTTTCATATTGCCTCCTTGATTTAACATGCTTTTACTATATCATAATTAGCATTTTTTTGTAAGGGGCTGTTTTGAAACTATCCAGTTTTGGAAAAAGCTGCGTTAATATGGCAGATACCGGTAGGGACGAAATGCCTTCGCCCCAAATCCGCTGAAATTTTATAGCGGACGAACTTAAAAGAATCAGCCTTTTTCCATGGTGAGTATTGATCTGAATTTTCTTCTCAGTTCCCGGATGAAAACCTTAAAACCGGCATTGGCCCTGTCTAATATGTCGATGTTCTCCATGTGCTCAACAATCCTTTCAGCATACTCCGCCCCCCCGAATAATGAGTTTACCCCGGCTTCTTTTAGAGTTTGAATGAGTAACTGTTTATAATGATTTCTCTCACATTTATACTGGGGCAAGGGCGGCGCTTTATCTATACCTACTCCTTTCTTGAATGCTCTTTGATCTAAAATATACCAACGCTCGATATGTGGATCAGGCACCGCAAAAACCACTTTATCTTCGAAAAGATACGCCCTGGTTATACATTTTTCTAATTCCTTCTTTCTTTCACTATGCCCTTTGCAATTTCCATCGATGGCGACAACCAACAAATCAAAATCGAGAGTCCCGGTTTTTTCATATATAGAAATAAAATTCATGAATTCCTTAATACTTCTCGACCCCCCGCGGGCGGAACGAACGTCGTGTTTTAAAATCCCCCCAGGCAAAGATTCTTCCTCTGCGACCTTTTCAACAAGAGCTGTCACAAAACTTTCCTGCGCCCGGTCCTCAAGGAAATAAAGAATCTTTATTTTATCCGCCAAAATCCCCTCTTATAATACGGTCTTCCAACGCCTCATCAATCTCTATTCCACGATATAAAGGCCCGGTTAAAAAAGGCGCTATCATTGTTTGGTTATCTTCTTTCCTGCATACAAAGATATCCTGGTTTTCAAAATAATCAACCAATATAGGGGAATGGGTAGTAACAATAATCTGCTTTTCATATTGCTGGGATGCATTTTGCAAAAGCTCGCTGATCGATCTAAGGCGTACCGGGTGAACTCCATTCTCCGGCTCTTCAAAGGCCACCATAGTGGCCGGGTTCCGGGAATGAAGCGCACACAGGAGACCGATTAAACGCAGCGTTCCTTCAGAAATTAAACGGGAAGAAAACCGCTTGCCGTTTTCAGAAAGATGCAGCCCGACCCGACCCTCTTTCGTCTGCTTGATATCGATATCGGATATCGAGGGTAGTATATGCTTTAAAGAAAGTTTAAGATTTTCATAATCTTTTTCATGTTTATTTTTCAGGGTGTTTAAAAAGGCAGCCAAATTTTCGCCCCGGGGGCCGAGGCTTTCGATTTCAGCCAGCGGCACTTCCTCTCTCATCAGCACACGCGGCTCTAAATAATAGGTATACCAATTTGCCAGTTCCATTCGGAAGGCGGTTATATGAGGGTAATGGGGTTCATAAAGGGTTTTAGAAACAATGGAATGATCTAAACCTATTTGATGATGAGTGGGACGAGCCTGCCCTTCCATGCGCAGGTGGATATTGCTGCCTTCTTTTTCTAAAAAAGCGCGCCGCTTTTTTTCTTGACCATTGGATTTTATCGCACATAATCGCTCGTTTGCAACTCTTAAATAACCGGTCTTCGGCAGAGCTTCTACGCTGAGGTTATATCTCAATAATTGTTCCGTAATGATTTGTTTATCCAGTTCTTTCGAGTCGATGCCTTTTCTTTTCTCCAGGATAATTCTCTCTACCTCCTTCTTGATTTTGGAGGAAATTTCTACATCGACTTCAAAACTAAAAATCAACCTTGGCGACCTATCTCTACCCGCATCACTTTTATCACCATAATTGAAACTCTCTAAAGGCAGGCCGCGGTGATTCCTGAAGGCTTCGCTAATATTTTTTGCCGTTACTACTCGCGAAAGAAAATAGAGAGCGTCGAGAAAGTTACTTTTGCCGGAAGCGTTGGGGCCGAAAATGACCGTCAAAGGTCTTAATTCAAGCTCCATACCACGAAATGATTTGTAACCTTCGATCTTAATTCTTCTGATCATATTTATTATCCATAATTACTTGAAAAATTATTATAACATGAATACAGCGGAGTTTTCAATAAAAATCTTGCATCTGTCCAATGAGGCAAAATTAATGGGAAATGCCGGATGTGCCGGCCTGGAAATACATCCTGATGCAGTCACTTTCGAATAACGGCAGGCCCGGAACCAAAAGATTGCTGTGGGAAGATGCCCTGGTCGGTAACCTGATGAAAACGGTCTCGTGCCGATCTTGAGAAAGTCAGACGGAATTTTTTTTTGTGATAGCTGAGTGCTGAAGGCCAATAGCTGAAAGCTGAAGGCTGAATGCTGAATGCTGTAAAAAAACTCAGGCGCTCGAGAGAACTGCACTGTCAAATGGCCTGTCCGAAACCGAAAAAAAAAGAGTTCCGGGAATGTTAATGGGACAAAATGGCGCAGTGAGTTCTCTCGATGCAGCCTTAGTTTTTTTACTCTACCTGTACTTGCGCAGCAGCCCGACCACTTTGCCGATCACTTTGAAAGGATCGAAAATAGGCGGGTATTCGGGATTTTCAGGCATCAGCCAATTTTTCCCCTTATCCTGCTTTAAACGTTTCAGGGTAATGGTTTCGTCTTCCAGCATGGCTACTACCATATCGCCGGGATCGGCCTGCGGTCCTTTTTTAACGACAACCGTATCACCTTCCTGAATATAGGCATCTATCATGCTGTTTCCCTGCACCCTAAAACCGAGAATTTCGCCTTCCCGGTCAACCATCCAGCCCGGTAGTTCAACTTCTTCGCCTAAATGCTCGAAAATTTCATGGGGATTCCCCGCGGGTACATATCCCACTAAAGGAATAGTGAACGCTCGCGGTTCTATTTCCCAATAATCGCCAGCTTTTCTCAGGTACCCGGTCTCATAGAACCGAAAAAGAAGCGACTGCACAGCAGCCAATGACGAAAGTCTCAACTTTTGGTTAATTCCCCGTAGAGTAGGGAAGTAACCATTCGTTCCAACTAAATTCCTCAGAACATCGAGGAAGACTTTTTGTTTTTCTGTAATCATATGTTCGTCCTCCGTTCGCTTTTATTGTAATATAGAACCTTCCATTTGTCAACTTTTTTCTGAATTTTTTTCCGAACAGCAGCAAAACAGGCTGCATACGCGCAGTTTACCCTGATTACTGAAATTTTTTAGCTTGATAAATGCTGAATCGGATTGATTTCTTGTCCCGGTAATAGTAAAATTAGCCCTAAGAAAAAAAATGAAAAAAAAAGCAGCTATCATCCACGATTGGTTAAACGGTATGCGCGGCGGCGAAAAAGTCCTGGAAGAGATCCTGGACATTCTTCCCGAAGCCGATATTTTTACCCTATTTTTGGAAGAGGAGAAGATTTCTGAGAAGATCAAGTCCCATAAAATAATCGCCTCACCATTAAACAAATACAAATTCATCCGGAAACGTTACCGGAATTTTCTACCTTTTTTTCCCACGGCTATCGAGTCTTTTAACTTAGAAGAATACGACCTGATTATCAGTATTTCGCACTGTGCGGCAAAAGGCATAATCCCTTTCCCCGGTTCTTTTCATATCAGTTATGTGAACTCCCCCATGCGCTATATCTGGGATCAATATTACTCCTATTTCGGTCATGTAAAAGGTTTAAAAAAAGCCTTTATTAAAAGAACGGCCTCCAAATTGAGAACCTGGGACGTCACCAGTTCCGCCAGGGTGGATTATTTCATAGGCAATTCCAACTTTATAAAACAGAGGATCGAAAAATATTACCGCCGCGACGCCGGAGTAATTCATCCCCCGGTGGATACCGGTTTTTATTGCCCTGGAGAAGATCCCCAGCGGACTTATTTTTTAACGGTCTCGGCCTTAGTGCCCTACAAAGGCACCGAACTGCTGGTTAAAACTTTTAACCGCACGGGCGACCGGTTGATAGTGGTAGGAAAAGGCCCGGAAGAAAAGAAACTCAAAAAAATAGCCGCCGCCAATATCGAATTTAAGAAAGACATCTGCGCCGAAGAACTGCGGCAATTATACCGTGATGCCACTGCTTTCGTTTACGGCGGCATAGAGGATTTCGGCATCGTATTCGTGGAGTCTTTGGCCTGCGGCACCCCGGTGGTGGCCTTTAAAAAAGGAGGCGTCCTGGATATCGTTAAAAAGGGCTGCGGCGTTTTATTTGAACAGCGCACGGAATCCGACCTCATTGCCGCAATTGATAAAATAAAAAAAACCGGCTTCAAGACTTCCTTTCTCAGGGAAAATAGTTTACAATTCTCTAAAGAAAATTTCAAGAAAAAGTTTAACGAAATGCTGGCCCAAAAACTATGATTAAAAAACGAAGAAAACAACTGGTATATTTTTATTCCATCAGCGATATAGCGGCGATAATACTCAGTTTCCATTTGACTTTCTGGTTAAGGTTCGATTCCGGTTTGATTCCCGTACCCAAAGGAGTTCCCGGTTTCGGCAAATATTTAATCATTATACCTTTCCTGCTGTTAGTACATATCGTTCATTTTTCTTACCAGGGTTACTATAAAATCAGGTTGCGGCGCAACCGTTTAGATGACCTTTTTTTAGTGGTTTTAAATACCATCGTATCTGCTTTTCTTATTATTTTTATTTTCAGTTATTTGAGCCGCTACGGGCATGTGGACTTTGAAATTTCCCATGTTTTTTTAATGCTCTATACGCCAATAGCCATTACTGCAATTTTTAGCCTGCGCATGATTATTTTCAAAGTATTCAGGGGAGTCTTCTTAAAAAGGAACGGCGTCTCGAAAGTATTGATCGCCGGCACCGGGGAGTTAGCAAAAACTACAGCCGGAAACCTAAAAAAGTATGATCATTTCGGCATTCGTGTGGCCGGTTTTTTAGCCGATAAAAAAAATGACCGGGTGGAAGTATTGGGCAATTTCAAAGATTTAGAAAAAGTCGTTAAAAGGGAAGGTATTACCGACTTAGTGATTGCTCTATCGTCCAAAGAGTACAAAGCCATTATGTCGTTGATAGAAACGGCCAATAACCTGATGATCGAAGTCAGGATGGTGCCGGATTTCCTCCAGATGTTTTCTTTAAAAGCCGGTATGGAGCATATCGAAGGTATCCCGATTATCAACCTGGGAGACATACCGCTGCGTGGATGGCAATTGCTTTTTAAGAGGGTTTTTGATTTTGTATCCAGTTTAGTGGGTTTCATATTGATTTCGCCGGTATTTTTGTTGTTAGCGATTTTGATTAAGGTTACTTCAAGGGGGCCGGTATTTTATAAGCAGACCAGGGTAGGCATCGACGGTAAAATCTTTAAAATGATAAAATTCAGGACTATGGTTGTGGATGCGGAGAAGAAAACCGGGGCGATTTGGTCGCCTCGCGGTGATAAGCGGGTGACTTCCATAGGCGGAGTGCTGCGCAAATTTTCGATAGATGAACTGCCCCAATTGATAAATGTAATAAAAGGCGATATGAGTTTGGTTGGTCCCCGGCCAGAACGGCCCGAATTGGTGGATAAATTCAAAGATCACATACCCAGGTACATGCTGCGTCATTCCGTAAAGACCGGCATGACCGGCTGGGCCCAGGTACACGGGCTGCGGGGAAATACGCCGTTGGATAAACGTATCGAGTATGATATATATTACATCAGGAATTGGAGTTTCCGGTTGGATTTTGAAATATTGTGGCGTACTTTTTTGAAGTTTCAGTTTATAGATAGGAATAATTAGCCGGAAAATAACCCTATTGCTTCAAAATATAAACCATAACATCGCATACATTAGTTCCCGTATTGCCTGTTTCGATAAGTGAATTACCGATTCTTTCCAACAATGTGCTGCTGTCATATCTATCGAGATAAGGTTGAATTTTTATTTTTTTTGATTTTGCTGTTTTTAAGGTATTTGCATCGACGATTGCACCGGCAATATTTTTTATAAAATCCGAACCGTCTGTCCCTACGGAGGTCATCGCCCATTCACCGGGATAATCTTGCAAGGCCACCATCGAAACAGCCGCATAGTGCTGATTTCTTCCTCCTTTGCCATGCTTAGGGGGCAATTTTGGAGTTGTCTCACCGCCAATAAGAATTACATTATAATTTGTATATTTAGAGTTTAATATTTCATCTGCCCTGAGCTTTGCCATAGCGGTAGGGTCTCCTTTTTGCTCTGCGGTGACTATGTGTGGTTTAAAACCTAATTTTTTCGCTTCCGAGGCCATGGCTTCCAAAGCCAACCGATTATCGCCGATGATAATGTTTCGGCAGTTATCCAGTTTTTTCGGGGTTTCTTCTATTTCTCCCGCACAGCCTTTTTCTATAAAATCCACGATACTTTTCGGCGTTTCATTTAATAGTTTATATTTCTCTAACACATTATAGGCATCTGAGAAGGTGGATGAATCAGGAACAGTTGGTCCTGAGGCAATGGCGTCTAAATCATTCCCGATCACATCGGAAATGATTAATGTAATAACCTGTGCCGGCGAAAAAAATTTGCCGAGTTGTCCCCCTTTTGTTTTGGATAGATGTTTTCTTACCGCATTTATTTCCTGTATTGCCGGGCCTCTTTTGATGAGCAATTTTGTCATTTCCTGCTTGTCTTTTAGGGTTATTTCATCCACGGGAGAAGGCATCAGGGCTGAACCGCCGCCGGAAATGAGACAGATTACCAGGTCGTTTTTATTTATCGAATATCGATCTTTCAGGACCAACATTTGTTCGACCCCGGATACGCCTCTTTGGTCAGGAATAGGATGAGAAGCTTCAACGATTTGAATCTTCCCGGTTTGGTAATTTTTGCTGTTACAATTCACAACTCCGCCAGTGATATTCCAGGCCCCAATGATTTCTTCCAGAGTTTGCGCCATGAGTCCCGATGCTTTTCCACCCCCGATCACAAATATTCTACCTTTGGAAAAATCGTAATGGAAATCTTTGTTTTTATCTTTGATAGTAAGAATTTTTTTTGCATGGTCGATCTTAATAGTATGCTTCATGACGGTAGAAGGGAGAACCCGGAAGATTCCCGCTTCGACGATATTCAGAGCTTTGACTCTTAGGGTTGGAGAAGACAATTCATTTTTATTATTTATGATCACTATTTTTTTGTTTTTTTTATCGGAAGAATAAACTTCATAGGACTTTTCCCAACCAATATCGAAATGCTCTTTAAATCTATTCCATGCCTCCCGTGCGATTCTCCGAATTTTTATCATCGGGGCATGTATCGATGAGCAGTAGTTTAGATAAAAACCGACAAACATAACTTCATCACCGATTTGATAAAAAGGGCCAAAGGGAAGAAAATGATATTTGCGAATTATAAGATCAAGTGTTTTACCTACCTTATTAATTTCCCAATTTTCATCGACTAATTCTTTGAGTTTTATTAGCTGTTTGATCGATTCATCAATTTCTCCAATGGCCCGCTCTCGATTCTCTATTCTATGCGACACCCGTGCATCCAGGATATCGAGGCATTCCGTCTGTTCCTCATTACTGTATTTTTTATTGTTCATAAGTAAAATTTCGAGTCTGAACTGCTTACCATTTTTTGCTGTGAGTAGTTTTACTAGGTGAATAATGAAATCTTCAATATCCGGGAACCATGTTTGGATTATCCGGATTGTGGCATGTTCCGGCGCTTTTTCAAGAGCTTCGTAAAGTTGACGGCAGGAATCCTTCCAAACCTCAAAAACTTTAATTTCTTCCTCATAAGGATCTAAAATATATTCTCGAATTTCTTTGCAAGGGGGTTTCAATACCTTTCGCCGAGTTTTATCATCCTGCTCTTCTTTTTTAGACATTGAGAATGTTGCTGTATGAATTCCACCAAGGTCGGAAGGAAGTTGGGCTTTTTTTTTCTCGTTATAAAGCATGATAGCCCTGTGACGCCCTAAACGGCCCATAAAAAGGCCAAGTTCAAATAAAACGTTATCTCTTGCCCTAAATAGTTTTGTTTTGTCTACTTTTTTTTCGCCGTGTTGTGTTTTATCTCCCACGACAAGATCTTCACCCGTGATGACAAGAACGGCAAAATCAAACTCATCCAGCGCCTTTGATAAACGTTCGATATACGTTTGCCCAATTTTAAACATCTTATCCCAAACGACTGCGTCTATCTTTTTATTATTATCCTTATCTTTAATTTCTATTAATTCCTTAACAACTTGAGCAATTTTTTTCCCTTTGCTTGAAGATCCTATAAAAACCCTGGGGATAGGTGTTATGCTCGTATTATTGCTTGTATTTTCCATTTTTCATTCACTCATAATTGTTATCTTTCTTTTCATCGTAAATATAATATCTTATAACAATCCGAAAATCAAGGGTTTTTACTAATATTTTGAAGTAAAGGGGCAGGATGGTCGAACGCCCACGGGCTTGACTTTTTAAAGGGATTTGTTTAGTATATGACCGAGGTGCAAAAATGGCAAATAAAAAAAGAACCATTTTTTTATTGGGCTTCGTCCTGATTATCCTTTTCTCCTGCCTCTCCTGCGCGGAAGAAAAAACCCGCGCTTACCTGACTACGGGCGGTTGGTACCCGGCTTCGAAAAGCAGCTTGAATTCTACACTCGACCAATTCTTTAGCAAGGCGAAAATAAAAAAAAATCCCGGCAAAATCATGGCTTTGATCGGCCCCCACGCCGGTATCGCCTATTCGGGCCAGTGCACTGCCAACGTCTATAAACAGTTAGAAAATCAAACCGGGAAAATCGAACGGGTCTTTTTGTTAGGTGTTTCACACCGCGGCGGTTTTACCGGGGCTTGTGTTTCCGATTTCGCTTATAACGCCACGCCTTTGGGAAAAATCCCGGTAGACCGGGAGATCACATCCCGGTTGGCAAAAGAGAAATACTTCACTGTAAACAACCGGATTATGCAGTACGAACATTCTATAGAAAACCACCTGCCTTTTTTGCAAAAAGCATTGGAAAACAGGAAATACAAAATTGTTCCCATTCTTTTCGGTTTTGTACAGGAGCAGGATTTTAAACCGCTGTCGAAAATTCTAAAAAAGTACATGAATGACAAAACCCTGATCATAGCCAGCACGGACTTAACCCATTATGGCGCTAATTTCAGCTACGCTCCTTTCAAAAAAAATGTGAAAGAAAACCTCACTAAACTCGATATGGGAATTATTAATCCTATTTTGCAATTGGACTTTAACAGCTACTATAAATATAAACAAAAAACAGGTATTACCATGTGCGGTTTCACCCCGGTGGGTGTGCTGATGAAGATATTTTCCGGCGGGCAATATAGAGGCGTCCTGGTGGACTACTATAAATCCGGCGATAGGGGAAACGATTACTCTCTAAGCGTGAGTTATGCGGGTATCGTAATCACCTCCGCCGGGAATCCGGCAGATGAGGCGTCCCCAGCCGGTAGAGCAGCAGGAACGGGATACTCGAAGGCCGATAAAAAAACAAAAAGGAAAGACACTATGGAACTAAGCAAAGAAGAGAAAAAAGTGCTGCTTGCCATTGCCAGGGAGAGCCTGACGAAATATGTCAAAGAAAACAGCCTTCTTGAAGATATAGAAAAAAAATACAAGCTGACTGAAAAACTAAAAGAAAAAGCCGGTGTTTTTGTCACCTTGAAAATAAAAGGACACCTGCGCGGTTGTATCGGCACCATTGTGGGCGTTACCCCGCTTTACCGGGGAGTCAGGGATAACGCGGTAAAGTCCGGGGTGAACGATTTTCGTTTTTCCCCGGT
This sequence comes from Candidatus Aminicenantota bacterium, assembly GCA_023135565.1. Classification (GTDB taxonomy): domain Bacteria; phylum Acidobacteriota; class Aminicenantia; order UBA2199; family UBA2199; genus JAGLQA01. The sequence goes on from JAGLSW010000668.1 coordinate 11,165, forward strand.
TAAAGCAAAGGAATTGAAGCAGATTCATATAGATATTTCGGTAATGACCCCGTTGCAAAAGATAGCGGATTACAAAAAAATCCGCCTGGGCACCGATGGTGTGATTATCAAGAAGGTGGGCCGCCAGGCAGTATTTCTTCCCCAGGTAGCCACAGAAACCGGTTGGAATATAGACCGGTTTTTGAGTCAACTGAGCCGCAAAGCCGGGCTGTCGTCAGACGCTTATAAATCGGAAGGCATGGAATTTTATATTTTCCAGGCTTTAGTATTCGGCGAAAAAGACCTTAAACCCCGCGGCGCGGGGAGCCTATGAGCCGCTTCGCGGGGGGACGGCGTCCCCAGCCCATGAGCCGCTTCGCGGCAGGAGCCAACGATGGCCGTTTATTGAGTAGAAAAGCGTATCGCTCAATAAAAGTTTTGATCAAACTTTTTCAAAAGTTTGGCCCCCGGCAGGGGCCGCCGGAGGCAAGGAATAATTATTTAATAATATGAAAAGTACAGTAGTGATTGCCCGTTCAGAAAAGTTGAAACGCAGGGGGTTCAAACTATCCAAAGAGAATACCCGCCGTTATATAGACAAAGCGCTGGTAAAGCTCACCGGGAAGGGTTCAGCCGCTGCTGCCTGGGAAGCGCTTTTTTCGCCCCGGGAGAAAGTGGGTATTAAATTGAGTTGTTTACCCGGCAGGCATTTGTCTTCTGCTGAGGGGTTGGTAATGGCTATAGTGGACGCCCTGTTGGAAGCCGGGATCGAAGGCCGTAATATTTATGTTTGGGAGCGCACGAACCGGGAATTGGATAAAGCCGGGTTTATTGTGGGCAGGTCGAAAATAAATATTTTAGGCACCGATAGTTTTCCCGGCGGCGGGTATTCGAAAAACATCGAATTTGCCGGGAGTGTGGGCACCTGTTTTTCCAAAATCATGGGAAAAGTAGACGCCATGATCAACGTGCCGGTGTTGAAAGATCATGACATTGCCGGAGTATCTATCGGCATGAAGAATTTTTTCGGAGCCATATATAACCCGAACAAATTCCATAGTAACAATTGCGATCCTTATGTGGCCGATCTTTGTACGCATCCTTTGATAAAAAACAAACTGCGGTTAATCGTATGTGATGCGTCCCGCATCCAGGTGAACAACGGTCCGGCTTTTTACCCGAAGTATGCTTTGGAGTACGGCGCACTCCTGGTAGGGCGCGACCCGGTAGCTCTCGATTATACCGGCTGGCAAATCATCGAAGAGGGGCGTAAGCAGTTAAAATTAAAATCTCTTAAAGAGAGTGGCCGTGAGCCACGATATATTTTTACAGCGGCGAAATTGAAGTTGGGGCAGGCCGATCCACAAAAAATAAAGATCGTGAACATTTAATATCTTGCCTTCGGCGAGTCAGAACCTTTTTGGAAAAAGGTTCCGACACCTCCAAAAACT
>JAGLSW010000669.1 GCA_023135565.1 Candidatus Aminicenantota bacterium
GGCAGGGCCGCCGGAGGCGATAAGCTGCTTCGCAGCGGGGTGCGGCGCACCCAATCAACAAGCCCCCGAAACGGAACTAAGACCCCTTCGATCGGGGTAACTACCATCTTCGATCGGCTGAATCACCACTTTCGAACGACTCTGTCACCATTTGTGCAGGCAAAAAATCAATATAATCCATGAACATATTGTTTTTTGGTAAAATCTATGCTATAAATACATTTAGGCTTAATGCTTGATTTTACAAAAAAAGGTGATCGAAGTTATTGCAGAACACCCAAAGAGGTAAAAAATATGAAAAAGAAAAAAAAAACACTTTCTTTCCAAATCCGATCAGGTAATGATTTATAAATATGAGGTTACAGGAGAACCGGTTGATACCGGATGGGAACTGCCCCCCGAATTGAAAGAAGGTTTTTTCACAATTCACATGGAAGCACGTGTCGATCCCGAGGGTATGATCGGCCGCCTGGAGAAATTGAAGGCAAAATACCCTGGGGTTCCCCAGATTTATAATCTTTTAGGTCAAGCATACTCTGCGATTGGAGATATAGTCAAAGCCAACGAAATTTCAAGAGAAAATTATTTACTACATCCCGATTACCTGTTTGCAAAAACAAACTATGCGGAGACATTTATCGGTAGCGGGCAGTATGAGAAAATAGCCGAGATTTTCGACAATAAGTTTGATTTGAAGCTGCTCTATCCTCACCGGGATGTATTTCATTTCAGTGAAGTCGCATGTTTTTTGGGAGTTATCGGCATGTATCATATTTTTATAGGCAACCTGGCGGCTGCCGAAAATTGTTATGAGGTAATTAAAAAAGCTTATAAAGATCATCCTTCAACAAAACGACTTGCTGAATGTCTTACCATGATGAACGTTACCATGGATGATAACTAATGCAGAAGATGCAGAGAAACAGATCGAGAATGAAAGACAAAATCACGATAGCCACTGAGTACTTAAAATCTATCGGCTGCAAAGAAATAATTCTTTTCGGTTCTTTAGCGCATGGCAGCGCTGATGATTCAGCCGACATCGACCTGGCTGTATCGGGCATCTCACCCAGGACATATTTTAAAACGGTTGCGGAAATATCTTCGATAGTGGGCTGGAAAGTAGACTTAGTTACCATGGATTATATATCGAAGGAGTTTAGCGAAGAGATCAGGAAAGAAGGGAAGACGATCTATGCACAATAAAAAAATTGTTGAAGAAATTGGTAGGGAAATTGAAAAGATTGAAAAACTTTTTGATGAGTATGAATCCTTATTAACTAAAATAATCGCTCAGGAACCGGATTTCATTGAAATCGGTTCCCTGGCAATGCTAATGCACTCATTTTACAATGGTTTAGAGAAAATCTTTAGCCGGATTGCCAAAAAAATTGATGAGCAATTGCCTGATGGAATGGAGTGGTATAAAGAGTTATTAGAGCTGATGGCGAAGCAAACCGGAAAACGGGAATATGTTGTATTGAGTAAAAAAACTTGTGAAGAGTTAAAAGAATATCTTGGATTCAGGCACTTTATCAGGAATGCCTATGCCTTCGATTTAAATTGGGATTTAATGAGAGATTTGGTTCTGAGATCGAACGATGTTAAGAGTGTCGTCCTCGGAGAAATAAGATCATTCATTAAAAAAATAGTTAAGTGAGGAGACAAAAATACAATGGCTAAAAGAGAAGATACAGTCAAACGAATAGTAAAGAAATATATCGAGTTGATAGCCGACAGTAATATAAAAGTGGAGAAGGTGTACCTATTTGGATCTCATGCGAAAGGCACAGCCGGGGAGCACAGTGATATTGATATTGCGATTGTGTCGAAAGATTTTTCAGGTGATCGTTTTGCCGATAGGCGTTTGGTTGTGCCTTTAAGAAGGAAGATAGACAGGCGGTTAGAACCCATTCCTTATCGACCGGAAAATTTTAGAGAGAATGATCCTTTAGTAGTAGAAATTCTTAGAACCGGTATACAAATTGAAGCGGATGGCGCTCTTTCCTAAACAAATTAAAGAAATAGTTGAATTTTATGACTCTCTAATTTATAATATGCTTGGAGGCAAAAGTGACGACATTAACCGTGAAAATAGATGACAGGAAAGCCGAGGCGCTGAGGACCAGGGCGGAGCACTATGGACTCCCGCTTGAAGACCTGTTGGCTGCATCTATAGAGAGTTTGCTGACTCAGCCGGAGCCGGATTTTAAGCGAGCGGTAGATCACGTATTGGCTAAGAACAGCGAGCTTTACCGCAGGCTCGCATAGTGCATGATGCATTACCTGACTTTACCTGAAATGCTTGATTTTTTCTTAAAGAAAGAAGTATATTCTAATTGTAAAAAAACGAAGCAGGGAGGTTTCCCATGATAAGTAGACAGTTAATAAAAGAAGAAATAGATAAAGTTCAGGATGGTTATTTAGACGTCCTGTATAGAATCGTGAAAGTATTTGAATACCCGGAGCGATTGAAGGATTTAGAGATAGATAGACTCGGTGAGAGAAATGAAGCAGAGGATTGGCGGCTTTTTCTTGATAAATATGCCGGATGTCTGGCTAATGATCCCATCGAAAGAGGAAACCAGGGCCAATTTGAAACAAGGGAGAATCTTGAATAATGTACTTGTTGGATACAAACGTCTGCATCCGATTTTTGAACAAAAGATCTCAGAAAATTATCGACAAGCTGAGCAGCATAGATCCGGACGACATCTTCATATGCTCAGTAGTAAGAGCGGAGTTGCTTTACTGCGCTCATAAAAGTAAAAACCCTGGAAAAACACTTAATATACAAAGAGAATTCTGTGATAAGTTTAAGTCTTTATATTTTGATGATGAAGCTGCAACTGTTTATGGTAAGATTCGTTCCGAATTTGAGAAAGGCGGGTTTATTATTGGGCCTAATGACCTGATGATAGCTTCGATAGCTATTGCGAACGATCTTATTCTTGTGTCCCATAATACCGGGGAGTTCAGTCGGGTTAAAGGTTTAAAGTTAGTGGATTGGGAAGAATAATTGTTCTAAACGCTTTTTTTTTATTTTTACCTCTGAGTGGGGCGACGCCTTTATTCCCTCCCCACGTGGTGGTTTTAGAGGGTGGGTGTACCGCACCCCTCCGTGCCCTTCGTGTGCTTCGTGGTAAAAATAGCTCTTAGTATAAAATAAAAAGATGACCAAAGTAAGTTTTAAACCTGCGGGAAAAACCATCGACGCTGCTCCGGGGACGGAACTGCTGGAAGCGGCCCGCAAAGCCGGGATAGAAATCGAAGCGCCCTGCGGCGGCAAAGGCTCATGCGGTGGCTGCGTGGTGCGCATCCTGTCCGGCAAAGTCGATTCCGAAAACACCGGCACTCTTTCGCCTTCGGCAGTGTCGCGGGGCTTCGTTTTGGCCTGCAAAACCAAAATCCTCGACGAGCCGGTGACTGTAGACATACCGGAACAAATGGGCAAAGAGGGCGGCCAGTTCATCGACGAAACAAAAGATACCTGCTTAGTAGACAGCGATCTACTGCCTAAAAAAGAACAATTAGAACCCCTAATTTCCAAAATCCTGCTGCAAGTTCCTGATCCCCAGTTGGAAGACGGCCTGTCCGATTTAGACCGCCTGACTCGCGCTGTCCAACAAGACCGGGACAAAAAAGAGGTGGCCTTTCCCCTCCCGGTTATCCGGCAGGCGGCGGAAGCCCTGCGCAAAGATAACGGCAAAGTAACTGTTTCCCTGACTGACACGCCTACCCACTATCATATTACCGGCATCGAACCGGGCGACCGAAGCAGCCGGAATTTCGGCATTGCCGTGGATGTGGGCACCACTACGGTAGCGGTGCAATTGGTGTCGCTGCCGGATGCGAAAGTAATCGCCACCCGCACAGCTTACAACGAGCAGGTGGACTGCGGCTTAGACGTTATCAGCCGCATCAACTACGCCCGAAAACCGGAACGGCTGCAAGAACTGCGCAGCCGCGTACTGAAAACTATTAACGGCCTGATCGAACAACTCTGCGCCGGGAACGAAGTGGAAGTCGGGGACATCAACAATGCCGTTATTGCCGGGAACACCACCATGACCCACCTGCTCCTGGGCCTGCCGCCGGAGCATATCCGCTTAGAACCCTATACGCCTACAATCCTGGAAGCCCCGTTTCTGACCGCGGCAGAAGTGGGCATCGAAATCGACCCGCAAGCCTGGATTTATATTTCCCCGGCAGTGGGCAGTTACGTAGGCGGGGACATCAGCGCCGGGCTTTTGTGTACAGGAATTGCCGCCGGTACGGATGAAGTCAATCTTTTTATCGACATCGGCACTAACGGCGAGTTAGTAATCGGAAACTGCGATTTCTTGCTTACTTGCGCCTGTTCGGCAGGGCCGGCTTTTGAAGGCGGCGGCATCGACTTCGGCATGCGGGCTGCTTTAGGCGCTGTCGAAAAAGTCGAAATCGACCCCGGTACCGGCGCTGCTTCTTACCGCACCATCGGCGGCGTCAAAGCCAAAGGCATTTGCGGCACCGGCATGATCTCTTTGTTAGCCGGTCTTTTTGTTAGCGGCTGGCTCGATGCCGCCGGGAAACTCAATCGCGGCAAAGCGTCCCCGGCTATCCGTATAGAAGGCCGTCAGGCCCGGTACGTCGTAGTGCCTGCGGCGGAGAGCGCATCGGGAAAAGAGATTACTATCGGCGAAACCGACATCGAGAACATCATTCGTGCTAAAGCAGCCGTTTATTCTGCTACTGCGCTGATGTTGGACCAGGTGGGATTGAGTTTCGACGATCTAAGCAATATTTATATTGCCGGGGGGTTCGGGCGTTTCTTAGACATAGAGAAATCCGTTATTATCGGGCTTTTGCCTGATTTGCCGCGGGAGAAATACCGTTACATCGGTAATTCTTCTTTGATGGGAGCTTATATGGTATTGGTTTCGCGCCGGTACAGGCAGCGGCAGTTGGAGTTAGCCCGGCGCATGACCTACATGGAACTGAGCACGGACCCGGCCTACATGAACCAGTACACCGGCGCTTTGTTCCTGCCCCACACGGACATGTCGCTTTTCCCCTCAGTGAAAAAACAAAAGCTGGATTAAACAGAAGTTTGGCTCCCGGCAGGGCCGCAAGAGGCAGCGTGTGAGCGTTTTTG
>JAGLSW010000067.1 GCA_023135565.1 Candidatus Aminicenantota bacterium
CTCTTGTTAACAACTGCCGGGATAAAAGCGCGTTCATAGCCGTACCAGGGCAGTTTTACGGAATCTAAGGTAGAAGCGGCCAGTTCTTTATCGAAACTTTCTTTGCTGCTCAGAACCAGCTTTTGCTCGATATAATCGAGGCTGACCACCCGCTCCCTGATAAACACCGGGTTTAGATTGGCGTCGAAAAATTCGGGGTACGGTTTAGGCACATACTGGCCTGCAGCGAACTCCATTTTGAAAGCACCGAAATCGACGCTTTTACACAGGACATGATACCCTTCCAGGGTGCCGGTCTCTAATCCCATCCTGGTCAGGGAGCGCCCGCCCCGTTCCGCTTTTAGTATTTCTTTTAATTCCCTGCTGTAGATGAACCAGCCCACCGCGTTACCGGTGTCTAAAAGTACCTTGAAAGTTTTATCATTTATTTTGAGGCGGATTATTTTTTTAGCTTCCCTGGCCCGGTAATTTTCCATAGGCAGGACAACCCGCTGCGCCGCCGCGGTGACAGAGAACATTTTTCCTTTAAGCGCTTTCTTAAAAATGCGGGAATTAGCTTTAGAGTTTCGGTAATGTCTTTTGTTTATTTTTTTGTGTTTCCGGGCCAGCAGGTGATAGGTTTCTTTCAGTTTTTTGGGATTTCTCGACGCCTTGTAAATTTCCAACCCGGCGAAAAGGAAGAGGTTGGTTTTTTTCCAGGCGGGATGTTTTGCCGCGATTTGGCCGTGGAGGGTTTCCGCTTTTTCGTACTCCTGGAAATAGAGGCGGAGCATGGCCTCAGCCAGCATCGCTTTAGGAGAGTTCTTTTCTAAAGTCAGGGCGCGGTGGAGAAAATCTTTAGCTTCATGCAGGCGGCCTAAGGATGTATAGAGTATACCCGCGGTAGTCAGGATTTCGGCTGTAGGCGGCTGTGTGCCCGCATCCGCGAAAATTTTGTCCATTTTTTCTAAAGCCATCGACGTCTTGGCGGTTCGGGTTAGGCATTCGATGAGCAGGAGTTTTTCTTTTAGGGTCAGTTTGTTGTAATCTTTTTTTTCCAGGAAGTCGGCCACCTGGGAGAAGCGGGCGTCTCGATAGTTTTTTTCTATATCGAAAGTATCGTTTCCAGCGGCGTTACTCGTTACTATCAGCAGTAGAATAAAGGCTGTTAAAAAAGCCGGTTTTATTTTTTTCCGTATCATATTAAACTCCGGGACAGCGTATTAATGATACTAAAAAAAAAGTGTAAATACAAGAGCAGGAAGTGGAAAGAGAACAAGAAGCTTTACTCACCGGCCCCGAAGAAGAGATTTTCTTCGTTTTTTATTGAAAAAAAAATATCTTTAGGTTTTAAAAGTAGTTCCAGGCCCTCGATGATTTCTTCGACCCTACTTTTAGATAATCTTCCTATTTTCTCTTTCAGGTCTGATTTGTTGACAGTTATGATCTGGGAGATGTTTATTACACTTTTTTTCGGCAGACCGCCTTCGTTTTTTTTCAAAATAAGGTTGCCCGGAGAGGAGGCCCGTTTTAAGTTCGTAGTTAATGCGCAGAGCACAACAGTATTGATATTGCTAAAATTGAATGCATTATTTTGTATGACTACATGTGGATGTTTATAAGCCGGTTCCGAACCTCTCGGTTCGCCTAACTGTACCCAATAAATATCACCCTGGTTTACTGCCACGTTTCTTTAATAACCTCTTTATATTTTTGTTTTGACATTTCCAAACGTTCCATCTCATCTTCATCGAGGACATCGGAATAGGCCCGGTTTATTTTTCTAACTAACTCCAGGTTATTTTTTCGTTCTATAAAATACCTGACAGCCTGGGAGAATATCTGGCTTCTCGATATTTTGAGTTCGTTAGACAGCTTGTTTATTTGGTCAAACAGGCGATCATCTATTGATATTGCTGTTTTTATCGCAGTCATATTTACCTCCTGCATTTTGTAGTTATACCGATAGTATAACATGATTTTGCGGAGATTTCAAACATTTTTTTAGAAAAAAAATAGAAAAAAAATAGCGCTAATTTTTTCCTAATTTGACAAAGAAAACGAAGCATCACCGGTATCTGAGATGGCGGTGTCTC
>JAGLSW010000670.1 GCA_023135565.1 Candidatus Aminicenantota bacterium
AAACTTTTTCAAAAGTTTGGCCCCCGGCAGGGCCGCCGGAGGTAAAGGTTTATAACGCGATCAGGTGCCCTCTAAGGGGAAAACCTCCTCTTCCTGCTCACGCGGTCCCTGGTCCTCTAAATCGCAGGCCAACCGGAAACCGATATAGGAGTCCCTATTATGAGGCGAATAATACCTCCTGGCCGACACCCGCAAAAAATAATCGGTCCTGGCCCAATCCCCACCGCGAACCACCTTGCCTTTCCCGAACCTGGGCCCCTGGGGATTATTGATAGGGGATTTGTTGTAATAATTTCTCCTGTACCAGTCTGAACACCATTCGTATACATTGCCCAGTATATCGTGAAGTCCCCACTTGTTCGGCCTTTTTTGCCCCACTCGGTGGCCATACATCTCACCGCTCTTAAAGGCATTATCATGATACCAGGCATACTTATGAAGATTCAACTTAAAAGAACTGTGATAAAACTTAGAGGTAGAACCGGCCCGGCAAGCATACTCCCACTCCGCTTCCGTGGGCAGCCTGAATCTTTTTTTTGTGACTTTGTCCAGTTTTTTGATAAATTCCCGGGCATCGTACCAGTTCACATTCACCACCGGGTAATGGTCTCCTTCGAAAAAAAACCTGAGGTTATGCCATGGTTTAGTACCCATTATTTCAAACCACTCTTTTTGGGTGACTTCATATTTTCCCATATAAAAACCATCCACCAGGACGTTATGTATAGGGCGTTCGTTATCTTCCCCGGAATTCGATCCCATCAGGAAAGAACCAGGAGGGATCAGTACCATATTGCCGGTGATTTGTCCTAAAATGTCCGGGTCAATATTCCCTCTTACTTTCTTAAAGAAATCTTTCAAAAACATTATATTTTCCTCGACCTTTTCGGTCTATTAAATTATAATAAATTTCGAACTATTTTTCAAGACCAAAAAGGGTAAGTGTTCAGTTTTGGAAAAAATTGAACTCACGCAGTTCATATTTCGTTCACCCGTCCGGGAATTGACCGGCTTGCGGCTCATCTCGCTAAAATTTCAAACTCACTTCGTTCAAACAGAGAAATTTTGCCCCCTATAGAGTGCGATGGGGCCGCTCAATTCGCCGTGCCGGTTCCCAATTCCCTCCCTGAGGTGAACTCAATTTATGAACTGCGGCCTGTTGTCAAAAACTGAACAGTTACCAAAAAGGCTATTAGTTCTCAGGAGGTGCTATTAGTTCTCAGGATGGTCTCAAGAGAGCTCAGGTTTAGGAGTAGCTATTAGTGTTCAGGATGATCTTCTCCTGATTTCTATCGAGTACCCGCTTGACAAATAACTGCCGGGAATGATATAGTGTTTTCTTAAAGATTAAGCTTGAAAAAAAGCCACCTAACGGTGGGGACTTGAATTTTGTAAAACCTGGTGTCCAGTTAACAAAGTGAGGTGAACATGTTCTACGAAACCCCGGACATACAATTCTTTTCTACGATTATCTATCTTGTGTTGATCCTGTTCTCTGCCGTCATTGCCATAATGGGCAGTATTTTGATCATATCTTTTTTTACCGGCAGGGCTATCAACGAGAAAGAAGAAATCGTGGCAAACAGGAATATCGGCATGGCCTTAGTTTTAGGCTCTTTTATATGGACCATCGGCAGGATGTGTTTCGAAACCGTTAAACCCACTATGAATGCCTGGTACAGCGCCTATTCCGCGGGCTTTAATATCAAAACGGCTTTAAAACTGACCCTGGGGATTCTCGGTTCCCAGGTGATCGCCCTAATTATCGGCGCAGTCACCATCTATATCTCCGTGAAAGGGTTGATGATTTTTACCAGGGGTATCAATGAGTGGGAGGAGATAAAAAACGGCAATAATGCAGTGGCAATAATCATCAGTGTCACCGTGGTAGTAGTGGGAATGTTTTTCGAATCTATCATCAGCACCATTGTTGTCAACCTTTTCGATTATTAGAAGGAATAAAATGAAAGTATATTTACTATTCCTGTCGGTTTTACTGTTGTTGGTCAATGTGATCTCGTTGTCCTTACCAGGGCCGGCGTCTAAATTTTCAGCAGTCCCGGGACCGGCCGCGGCGGTAAATATAAGCGGAGATGCAAAGGTTAAGGCCCCGGCAGCGGAGGGAGAAAAGGACCACATCCAGGTAACCTTTAAATGGACGAACATCAAAAAGGAAGAGATCGTATCGCTGTTAAAAATTCCCAAAAAAACTCTAAACGTGGAAGTTAGGAATTTCGGCATCTCCGCGGATATAAAAATGCTCCATCCCCGCTATTTAAAAAAACAGGGATTTAAGCTGTTGACAGGTAAGCCGGTAGTGGATTACCGCGAGGTATATAGCAGGAATTTAAAAAATTTCAAAGAGATAACGGCAGACTTAAAACAGTCGGCGCAGATCAAACAGGGCGTGGACCCCTTAGTGGATTTTTTGAGGTTTACCCAACAAATGGATTACAGGATACCACCGAAGATTTATAACGGCAGATATATCCGGGAATTTTATACCCCGCTGCTGTGTCTTGAGAAAAAAATGGGCGACTGCGACACAAAAACGATACTGCTTGCCGATTTATTGGGCGCTTTAGAAAGTTTCCGAGAGGAATTGGGTATCGTAATCTTGAAAGGTTATGGGATTTTTCACGCCATCTTAGCCATCAAACGAAAACCTCTGCCCGGTACGTTAAAATTATATTTCCGCGGCAAAGGTTATTTTATGCCCTTAGAAGTAAGCGGCCCCGGTTGGAATCCCGGTTTTGTCGGCAGGAATACTTTTAACTGTCTCAAAGCGGGGCTTTTCAGGTTTGGAACTTTAAATTAGAATGTGCTGCAATGTCTAAAAATCCGGAAAAATATCTGACCATAACCAAGCAGTATGGCCCGCAAGAATTTAAAGAAAAAGGTTCGCGGTTTATTTCTTTTCTTTACCCGGTCGGCGGCAAAGAAGAAGCTGAGAAAATTCTCCACGTCCTGCGCAAGAAATTTCATGACGCCACTCATGTTTGTTTTGCTTACCGGTTGGGGGAAGGTGAGGAGCGCTATTTTCGTTTTAGCGATGATGGCGAACCTTCGGGAACGGCCGGGATGCCCATTTACAATGAGATAAAGAGCAGTTCTTATTTTAATGTGCTGGCTGCCGTGGTGCGGTATTATGGCGGCACCAAATTGGGCAGCGGCGGTTTGGCCCGGGCTTATGGTAAATCCGCCGCCCTGGTGACAGCGGTTTCTAAAAAAGTGACCATCTACATTAAGAAAGAGGCCGAAGTTCTTTTTCCCTATCATTTTACCGGCGAGATGATGCAGGTGGTGAAGCGCTATTCTCTGGATATCCCGGTCAGGGAGGATAGGGTCGAAGGTGTCTATATGAAGCTTGCCGTCCCGGTAGGTTTAATAGATGAAATAATAAAGGTAATTTCCAACAAAAGCAGTGGCAAGGTCAAGCTTCTTAAAGTTTAGCTATAGCATATGGACGCGCACTGACGCCGTCCGCTTTGTGAAAAAACAAGCTTTTTACTGGCCGGTAGTACAGCGTGCCGGGGGGACATTAGGCATCGGTAGAACATTCCTGGTCAGCCTGGGTTGGAAATTTTGACTGGCTGAGACTCTACCGGCTATTTGAAAAAAAAAAATTTTTTTTTTTTGGATTTTTTCTTTATTTTTTCATATAATGTATGATAAAATGTTCATGGATGAAATACGGAGCAATTAAGATGAAGAAAAATTTACGTTTAAGCTTAGTGGTTTTAATTTGTTTTCTGTTGTTTGTTAACCTCCATTCCCAGGACGATTTTACCAAGGACAAGGATAAGATTCAAAAATATTTCAAGATGAGCCTGAAAGAGATGATGGAAGTGGAGATTATTACAGCCGGAAGAACCCCGGAAAAAGTCGCCGATATCCCTGCCAGCGTAGTACTTATAACCCGGGAAGATATCGAGACCTATGGTTATAAAAATTTGGCTGAGATTTTAGAAAATATTCCCGGATTGTTTGCAATAAATGATTATGGTGAAGGGGGAATAAATTTTGGTGTGCGCGGCTTCTGGTCCGGGGTGGCAAATGATAATATGATTATTATGGTAAACGGTGTTTCCCAGGTCCATGATTTGCAGAACAATTATCCATTGACAAAAATAGGTATACCGATAGAAGCTATAGACGGGATCGAAGTAATCAGGGGCCCTATGTCTGTGGTATATGGCAATGGGGCTTTTTATGGCGTAATTAATATTTTTACTAATGACGCTTTGAAAGAAAAGATGTCTCGTGGAGTCAAGGAAGAACCTATCAGCATTGTATCTACGTCGTACGGTTCCGATCAAACAAAAAAAATATTTTTGAGGATTGCAAATCAAAAAGGGGATTTCAATTATGTCTTTAATGCCTCCATTTCCGATACTTATGGAATAGATCAGCCGCTCAATAAGATGGTAAGAAATCCGGCACTACTTCCGTTATACGGTGTAACGGAAGATCAAACCACCGGCGGCAGGTTAGAGAGTAGTGAGAAATATTTTAACTTCTCAGCCAATTTGAAAGGTTTTTATGTAAACTTGAGTTATATTGAGGGAAGTCCTGAGTTTTATTTTCTCTTCCCCTCTGTTACCGATGGCAATGCTTATTTCAATAATAACACCAATATTTCTTTTGGCTACAATAAGAAGCTCTCTGATAAAATTACTTTAGATGGAAGATTTAGTTATTTCCAATCCCGTACATTGGAAAAATTTGATTTTTTATTCTCGGATTTTTATGGGATTCAGCAATTTGAATCAAATGCATATGAAGTAGAATTGAATGCTTTTATTTATCCTTCCGGTAAACTCGATATAACCACCGGTTTATACTACAGGGCAATATTGAATACCAGTAGTATGTATGATCTGCCTTCCTTTGGGAGTACGAGTTTCGAGAACAATTATTTTTATCTTGCGGATGGTAATAATATTGAAACACGGGCAGTTTTTACCCAGTTGAGCTACAAACCTTTTTCAAAATTAAATCTTGTGGCAGGGGTAAGGCTCGAGCAGATGCCCGGGTATGATTTAGAAGCAGTTTTAGCTGGTGGAACAATAGATTTCAGAAAACTCACAGGTACCTATGAGCAAGATAATATAGAGGTTATTCCCCGGTTAGCCGCAATTTTTTCTTTGAACGATAAAAATGTATTCAAACTTCTTTATGGTATGGCTATAAACCGTCCTTCCTTTTTCCAGAATACAAAAAACAGTCTCAATCTTGATACTGTTCTCGTCGATTTTGTTAAACCGCTCAAGCCTGAGAAAATCAATACCCTGGAAATCAACTACATAGGGGCAATCTCTTCAAAGTTTACTCTTAGTACCAGTATTTTTCGCAATGAGCTGGAAAATTTAATCACCAGGGTGGTGAGGTTAAATGATGAAGGGAATTATCAAAGTTGGTCCGGCAATGCCGGGAAGATGATTACTTATGGAGTAGAACTGACAATTAAAACCCAACTTTTCAAAAATTTTAGACTTGTATTAAGCGGTACCTATCAAGAAACCGAGGACAAAAGGCCCGGATATGAAAATATCGTGACGGCTTATTCACCGAATTTCTTAGGTTATATCAAAGCTGCCTATCGTACTAAAAAATTTACCCTGGCGTTTACCGGCAATTATGTCGATGGCATGGAAACCTATTGGGACGAAACAATTATAAACCCTGATGATGGTTCAACAGGTGATAGAATCGGTGATAAAGTTGAAGGCTATTTTCTTTTAGGAGCTAATGTGCGCATAGATGATCTTTTTTTTAAGGGATTATATCTTAGTGTACGCTGCTCGAACCTATTAGATGAAGAGGTACGCTACCCAACCTTTACTAATAATGATTGGGCCACCAGGGGAACATTAGGAAGCGGTAGAACTTTCCTGCTCAGTATCGGCTGGAAATTTTGATCTCCCGGGATTTCTGCAAATCACTGGTAATAAATATCCGGATGACAACCCCGTTGTAGACAAAGGAGAGGTATTGGCATAGTAGGTGGAATAATTAGAATTAGGTTTTATTTTTTTTGACACATAAATATAAACTCTGTACCTTCAGTTATAGGTTTACCATCATAGGATCCCATTTCATCGATTATTTTAAAACCTTTATAGCTAAGACGTTCTTTTATTTGATTTTCAAAAAAATATTTTGCTGAAATCTCTTTGGATATTTTATCTATCAGTTCATTACCTTTTGTTATATAGTAAGTTTTTTGGATGTGAACAACCTGGTTTGTTTTGTCGATTCCCTTTTTTCTATGAGTCCTGCGGACATTATATCCAGTTTGAGGATCTATATTTTCCCAATCGAATACTTCATCGTCTTTCTCCCATTCTCTGTCTGCGACTTTGGCAAAATTTCCCAGGGTGATGATAAAATAACCATCATCCGTCATGTGATTATAAATACCTTGCAAACATGCGTTTTCAAGATTTTCGTCCTGTAATACCTGGAATGATCTATAAGGTATAATAACCAATGGAAATTTTTGCTCGAGTTTGAAATTGCTCATATCGCCCTTGATAAGATGGACCCTGTTCACTGTCTCCCGGGGCAGTTTTTTTAATTTAGATTTAAACTGTTCGATCATTGTTTCGGATAGTTCGATGCCCCACATTTCATTCCCTGCCTCGGCAAGAGGAATGGTAACTCTACCTGTGCCGCTGGCCAATTCCAGTATAGGTCCTTTGTTTTTTGCGGCAAAGTCGATATAAAAGGGAATATCGGCCTTTAATAGATACCTATTGTCGAGGTCATAGAGGTGAGCATCTTTTATATAGAGATTTCTCTCAAATTTTTTTTCCATTCTTAAACTCCTTGTTTTTTTCAAAATTTGGTGTTAAATGTTAATAATTAAATCTTAAATATTGAAATTAGAATTTCCAACCCAGGCTGACCAGGAAGGTTCTGCCGATTCCGATTGTACCCCTGGTTGCCCATTCGTTATTTGTAAAAGTAGGATAGCGAATTTCTTCATCTAAAAGATTCGAGCACCTGATATTAATATAAATTCCTATTTTAAAGAGATTTTCGAAGCGCAGGTTGGTGCCTAACAGAAAATAGCCATCGACTCTGTCACCAATCCGCTGGCCAAAAGGATGAAATTCGTCTGTCCGTGTTTCGTCCCAGAATGTTTCCATGGCGCCTACATAATTTCCGGTTATAGCCAGGGCAAAATTGCTGCTGCGGTATGAAACCTTCATATAACCCAGTAATTTCGGCGAATATGCGACCTCTATATTTTCGTAGCCGGGTCTTTTGTCGTCTGTTTCCTGGAATGTTGCGCTCAATTCCAACCTGAAGTTCTTTAAGGGTTCAGCATTCAGGGTTAACTCTGCCCCCTGGGTGACCATTGTACCGGCATTGGCAGACCATGTTTGGTATTCTTTACTTATATTATCCAACTCGCTCACCCGGGTGATCAGGTTTTCCAGGGTATTTCTAAAGATACTTAAATTTAGAGTGAAGTTCGCGGAAAAGGAGGCAATGTAGTTTAATTCAAGGGTTTCGATGCTTTCAGGGCTAAGAAAGCCCTCTCCCTGTTTCGGGTTGAGGAGAATATTCTGGGTATTCTGGAAGAATGAAGGGCGGTTAATCGCCTGACCATAAAGTAACTTGAAGAAGTGTTTATCATTCAAAGAATAAATGGCGGCAAATCGGGGAATGATCTCTATCTCATCCTGTTTATATATTCCTTTAACTTTTCTAAAACTGCTGGTACCCCCGGCTAATATCGCTTCTAAACCATATTCAGGCATCTGTTCCAGCCGTATACCACCTACGAGAGTCAACTTTGAGAAGGGTCTGTAATTAACCTGGGTGAAAAAGGCCCGGGTTACGATATCATTATTATCCGAAAGATATAGGTAATTATTTATCAGGCTTGGTGCCCCGAATGAAGGTATGTCGTAAATGGTGCTGGCAGCCTGGATTCCCCGGTAGTAGAAGCCGGTTTGTATATCAAGACCTTTTGCAGGATAAATAAAGGCATTTACCTCGCTTTCCCAGGCATTAGATTCATACTGCTGAGTTCCTTCGAAATTTTCGAACAAGTAATCAAACCGTTCCCATGTCCGGGTTTGAAAATAGCTAAACTTTCCGTCGATAGTAAATTTATCGGATAGTTTTTTATTATATCTAAATGAAATGTTTGTACTGTTATTGAGAAGCTTATTACCATCGGAAAATGAGGGCATAACATAAGAAAATTCTGCATCTGTTTCATTATAGCTAATATCTAAAAAGAATCCTTTATAACGTCCTGAGAAGTTGAAATATTTCTCATTATTTTCTAACCTTCCACCGGTTCTATGATCTTCCGGTACACCGTAAAATGGTAGTATGCCCGTATCTCTAACCATTTTACTAATAGGTTGGTCTATTCCAAGGGTATCATATAAAGATGCATTAAAAGAATAATCAAATTCACCATGCTGTCCGGAAGCCCTGATAAAGATTTTTTTTGCTTTTTCGGAACCAAAGGAACTTGAAACTATATTTGTAGATTTCCCTTTGGGTCTATTTTCTTCATCATCTTTCAAAAAATCATTGGTGAAGATATTGATCACTCCGTAAAAAGCCCCATTGCCGTAGATAACAGACATAGGTCCCCTGATAATTTCGATCCGGTCTATAGCCTCTACAGGAGTATTTACTTTATTCAGAGAATAATTCGACTGAAAATCACTGACCTGGGTCACACCGTTCACCATGATAATCATATTGTCGTTCGGAACCCCGGACCAGAAACCTCTTACTCCGAAATTTACTCCTTCTTCCCCATAGTCATTTATTTGATATAAACCGGGAATATTTTCCAATATTTCCGCCAGGGTCCTGTAGCCGTAGGTTTCGATATTTTTGCGCGTTATCAGCACCACGCTGGCCGGGATATCACCGATTTTTTCCGGTGTCCTGGCAGCAGTGGTTATCTTTACATTCATCAGTTCCTCTAAGGTCATATCCAGCAGGTCTTTTTCGCCTTCGGCATAGATGGAGGAAGCTGCGCTAACGATAAAGATATGGAATAATATTATCGCAATTACTTTGACGTTCTTCTCTACTCGAATCATAATGCCTCCTTTTTAACTTAGATTCTAAGTATAGAAATTGTAGAGGTTAATGTCAAGAGAAAATCAGGATAATTTTTTAAAAATCTATTTTTTGTATCGAGCGGCAGTCCGGTGGAAGCCCAAACCGCGCCCGGAAAATAAAAAAAATAGCTATTCCATTGACAAGTAAAGAAAATCGGACTATCATATCCTATTACAATCAATAAAAAAAAACGTAACATCAAAGAGGTAAATCATTATGCAAGCTTTCAAAGAGATTCTAAATTTTATAGACAGCACTGCTAATATATATACGCCCTACATTTTACAGCAAATGAAGAGAGAGGAAAACCTGGATTTCATTTCGAAAATTATAGATAAATCCGGTAAAGAGATTAGCGAAGCTGTATTGGTATTCTTATCGGCAGTAAAATATATTTCCAAAGAAGGAGATGTTTTTGCCAAATTGGAAGAGACCGATTCTTTCCAGGAATATATAGAGGATAATTCAGGCCTGATAATGAAATTGTCTATTGAAAAGAGTGTGCAGGGGAATATACCTGAAAGAGGCCTGCCAATACTTGAAATACTCAGCAGAAAGATTGGTAACACTTTGATCAACGTGATAGAATTAGGCGCTTCGTATGGTTTGATAGGACGATGCTTGCTGGATCCAATTAATATTATAAAAAATAAAGATCGCTATTTTCCTGCGCGGCAAAAGATACCTGAAAATATCAGGGCGATAAACAAATACCTGGGAATAGAGTTAAATCCACCCGATAAGGATTGGCTTTTAGCAGGTATATGGGAAGAGGATATTGAGTTAAGACTTAGAAATTTCATCAACGATATTCAACCTGGCAATGAATTTGAGTTGACACAAGGGAATGCATTTGGGTTCACCACTTCTGAACCGGTAAAAAAACTTGTTTCCCAACCCGGAACTGTTATTGTTTTGACCTCATTTATGCTCTACCAGTATAGCGAAAAGAAGAGAAAGATTCTAAAAGACAACATCCTGGAATTTACTAAAAGGCTCGATGGTCATTGGATAAACCAGGCGGTTAATGTCGCCACCCAATCTCAAATAGATGATTATTATATTGCCTGGGATGATAAAAAAATCATAGAACTAAATGATGATACCTGTATGAATTGGAGGTGGCTGAGTGAAAGCGACTGAAAAGCTGTTGGATTTTTTTTACAGGAGGCCGGATATTCGAGAAAAGTTTATTTTTCCCGGCACTTTTAGAGATTATGCGCTTGATATAAAAGAAACGCTGTCACCAGGAAATGGAAACACCCCATTAACGATAAAAATCATTGAAGAAGCAAGAAGAATCCTTGGAAAAGAACTCCAACTTGACTCTCTTGAAAAACAACTGGGAAGTTACCCATTGATATCTTATGCAGACCACCACGGTCTATTGAATTATAAACTTCTCTACAATTCGAATATTCTCTATTCCCTGATGATAAAAGAACTGGAATTACCATATGTGGTCGTTTTGGCAACGGGTAATATACCATTGATGAATATTTCTTACCCACGAGGATTTTATTTCAAAGAACGTAAATTTAATTTTTTCAGGAAAAAACAAAGCAATACTCCTGTTTTCCTGGTGAACAGTAACTTGCATGCCGAGAAGCAAGAGGGGATCGAGAGTTTTCTTCTTAATTACGGAAAAGATATCATCAATATAGAGGAGAAAGAATTTTTGGAGTACCTCTTTTTTAACTGCCTGGAGATCGAAAAATCAGCAGAGAAGCATAATGTTTTCTCTGATCAAATAACATATCTCAACTATAAGTTGTGGAGATACTATTTCGACAGGAGTATCAGAGATTCTTCTCCCAATCTAATCTACTTGCAATCCAACCAGATCATTTTGAGCCTGCTTATAGAAGAGATAAAGAAGAGAGACTCTTTGATTTCTCTAATCCTTTTTGAGCCGGAAGCGAGAAAGGTTTACCTGAAAAATTTCTATGGCATACCTGGTTGTTGGGGAGAAAATCATGGTTCACATTGGTTTTGGGGGATAGTTGAGAGAAAGAATAAAGTTAGATTTACTAGCCTTAGAGTTGATGATGCTGCCAATTCGCTTATAGGTGAGAATTTCGGGCTTGAGTTGGATAGGGAGGCGATTGTCGAGGCTTTATTGGCAAAAAAAATTTTGCCGGTTATATTCTTCGATTTTCTTATCGTTACGTTTATGGAGGGTTACTTGGCGTTGGGTGGATTAAACCAGTTAGAGTATCTACCACAGATGCAGGAAGCTCATATAAAAAGCCTGGAAGAGATCGGTATGAACGATTTGGTCGAAAAGTTTGCTGCCCCTATATCCCATGGTCTTATATGCGGAATGTATCCCTTTGAATTTGACAGCGGCATCGACCTGATCTGGCATTACAATTCTCGTGATGGGAAATTTAATGGCAATATGGATGGTGGCTTAACTCAAAAAGAACTGGATAATGTATATAAAACAGAGGTTACGGAGTTAATAGGAGCGGGAATCGAGACCACCTTAGCCATATTATAATAAAGGGCAAAAAAACAAAAATTCCTGGAAACCTTTGATAATAAAGGTTTTGAAATAGCTATTGATAACAGCCGTATATTCATGGTATAATATTTCCTAAATTGGATGAATTATTCGGAAAAAAAGGTCGTTGTCCGGGTATTCCTCGATTATGCTGCTGCAAGCCGGTATTTCTACACCCGCTGTCTGGTTGGTTCTTTTTACAATTGAGTCTTAAAACAATCCTATAAAGTAGTACGTACTAAGTAGTGTTTTTTTTAAGACTTAGCCTGGAAAGAAGCCACCTAACGGTGGGAACGTGGAATATCCCTGCCTGTTGTTTTTTACCGCCATGTTATGGCGTATAACAAGTCAAAGCTTAAAATGGTGATACTATGAATACAACGAGAATAAGAACCAATACATTTTTTAACCTGGGTACCCAGCGCGCCCTCTATGATAAGGTGAGGGGATACGTCAATAAAGAATTCCATACCCGGGAACATATACAGGAACTTAAGGAAAAATACAATCTCGCAAAAATTTACCGCTTCGACTTAGGGCAAAACAACGACGGCTGTGCCGGGGAAGTTGAGGAACGCTTTAAAGAGCTAAGTAAAAGCACAGACATCAGGAATTATTTAAAAAAATACCCGGAGTTCATGTGCAGCGAATTGAGAAAAAAAATAGCAAAACTACATCACATCGAGAACAATGAGTGGATACTTTTTTCCGCCGGTTTAGACCAGATGATCAGCATTATTGCCTCTACATTCCTTGAATTAAACGACAGGATTATGGTGAATACCCCTTCGTTTTACCTTTTTGAGGAGTATTCCAAAAGAATGGGCGCTATCACCATTTACCTCCAACTGCGGGAAGAAGACGGCTTTAGATGGACTACAGATACTTTCGATGAATACAGGGGAATCTTAAAAAAACTCAATCCTAAGTTAATCTGGATCGCTAACCCCAATAACCCCACAGGAGTTCCCTGCCAAAGAGATCTGATAGAATATATTGTCGATGAAGCAGCCAACTATTTTGCTTTTATTGTTGTA
This sequence comes from Candidatus Aminicenantota bacterium, assembly GCA_023135565.1. GTDB lineage: Bacteria > Acidobacteriota > Aminicenantia > UBA2199 > UBA2199 > JAGLQA01. The sequence goes on from JAGLSW010000670.1 coordinate 12,652, forward strand.
GATGAAGCCTACGGTGAATATATCGATCCTGATGGCGAGGTTAACTCAGCTTCGCAGCTTTTAGAAAAATACAACAACTTGATCGTTTTGAGAACCTTTTCCAAAGCTTTTGGCCTGGCCAGCTTAAGAATCGCTTATGCAATGTCGGCCAACGATACTATCCTGGATGCCTTAAGAATCCACAGCAACTATTTTCCCATTACCCAATTCTCTTTCGACCTGGCCGGCGCGGCTGTGGAAAATGTCGAATACCTTGAGAAGGTACGGGCGCTGACCAAAGAAAGACGAGAGAGATTTATTAAAAAAATCGAGAAAATCCCGGGGATATCCTATGTGGATTCAAGGTCCAATATAATGATGGTCAAACACGGGAAGCTATCCGGGGAAAAGCTTATCCGGCACTTAGAAAAGGACGGCATTGTCGTAGCTTTGGTTTCATCCGAAGACGAATCTGTCGGCAAGTATATCCGTCTTACATTGGGAAACGACGAAGAGAACAGCTATTTTGCGGCATCTCTAAAAAAAATATAGGAAAGAATAATATCGAGCATGATTCGCTTTATCACGATTGGAAAAATGATTTTTAGGCCATTACATGGCGGTAATGAGTACTTACAGTGCGGGCGCTTACAGCGCGGTAATAATAACATGTTACCGTATTTCAAGTTCCCACCGTTAGGCGGCTTTTTTTTCAAGTTTAGTCTTGAGCCAATACATGGCGGTATTAAGAAACATGTTTTTTTTATTTCAAGTTCCCGCTGTTAGGCTGCTTTTTTTTATGCCTGGTACTGGAGTACACACAATCTTATTACGGAGGTAAAAAAATGAACCGGATTTTAACTTTTGTGTTGTTTATCCTGATTGCTTGTTCGATATATTTTCTTATGCACTACGTGGTATTCAAAGTGTTGGTTAAAAATCTAACCCTGCCTGCAAGATGGACAAAGGGGGTAAAATTATTTTTCCTCTTTTCCGGCCTGAGTTTCCCTGCTGCGATGTTTTTGAGCCGCGGCCTTAAATTCCATTTGTTGAACCACTATGCCTTTATCTGGCTGGGTGTAATCGCTATCTCTTTTTTCTTCTCCTTAGTGTCCTGGCCGGTGTTTAAGATTTTCCCGGGTAAAAGCAGGCCGGCTGCGACAGCTGCTCTAATTCTTATATCCATCATATCGGCTTATTCTCTATTTAACGGCAGCCGTCTGCCGGCAGTCAAAAAAATAAATCTTTCCTTGAAAAATTTGCCCCGGGAAATGGATGGATTTTCTATTGTTCAACTCTCCGACCTGCATATAGAATCCTATAAGTCGAAAAAAGTCCTGGCCCACATCGTGGCTGCAACAAATGCCCTAAAACCTGGTTTGATCGTTATCACCGGTGACTTGATCGAAGGGAATATACTTGAAGATTCTTTTTTGGTGGAACAGTTAAGGAAATTAAAGGCCGTTCACGGTGTGTTGGCAGTAACCGGCAATCATGAATTTTTTGCCGGTATAGATAATTTTATGGCGTTGGGAGAGAAGACGGGGATCACGATCCTCAGGAATCGCATGATAAAAGTGGCGGATGTCCTGCAAATTGTGGGCATAGACGACGATGAAGCGAAGCGCTCTGTACACACCGGCCTTGACCCGGAGACATTGCTAAAGGCTTGTGATCCGCAAAAACCGGTTATCCTTCTTTATCACCGGCCTTCGGGTTTCGACGATGCCGTGGCAAAAGGGGTGGATTTACAGTTGTCCGGTCATACTCATGCCGGGCAGATACCGCCTATGGACTTGCTTGTCCAATTAGTCTACAAGTATCCTGCCGGCCTGTACAAAAAAAAGGAAGCTTACATCTATACCAGCCCCGGTACCGGATATTGGGGGCCGCCGATGAGGTTTCTCAACCGGGCCGAAATCACCCACATCGTGCTCAAGAGTAAGAAATAGGGCCTCCGGCGGCCCTGCCGGGGGCCAAA
>JAGLSW010000671.1 GCA_023135565.1 Candidatus Aminicenantota bacterium
ATTTTCCCAAAAACTGAATAGTTACAACTTCGGTAACATTCAGCTTTAGGAAAAACATATTCAGAGCTTTCGTAGGGGCGAGCGGCGCTCGCCTTTGATTAAAATCCCAACGATTTTTGGGCGCAGGCTATGTCACGGCGCATCCCGGGGGTGACACCCCTAATAGGGTGCCGGGCCGTATTTGTCGCTGATGTCTAAGGGCGGCATGGAGCCATCTAACGGCTTTTTGTCTTTTACATACCAATCATACCAATCCAATATCCGGTACATCACGTCGATGCGTCCGGGCTGTTTGCGGTTGCCGTGCTTCTCACCGGGATACTGCACCAACCGTACCGCCGGGTGATCGTTCATCTTTAAACGCCGGTATAATTCCAGGCTCTGGGAAGGATGCACACGGGAGTCGTCTTTGCCGCCGAGAATGAGAGTCGCGGTCTTACTCTGGTGGGCATAGTAAATGGGACTGCGCTTTAAACTGATTTCCCACATTTCTTCTAATTTCTTACCGGAATGGACATAGAGTTCTTCATAAGGAATATCCGTAGTGCTCCGTTTGCTGATCAGGTCGCTGATTCCGACAAACATACAAACTGCCCGCACATACTTCGTATAATAAGTGGCAAACCAGGCCGAGGCATAACCGCCATAAGAACCGCCTCCAAGACCTACCCGCTACGGGTCGGCAAAACCTTTTTTTATTAAATAGTCGATTCCGTCGGCGATGTCGTCAAACTCCTTTCCCGCTGCATCTTCGTAACCGGCCAGGGCGAATTCCACTCCATAACCGGTGCTGGCGCGGTAATTGGGATAAAAAACGAAATAACCGCGGGCCGATAACACCTGGCCGGGTCTCGAGTAACTACTTAACCAACCATTGGAATAGTGACTCTCCGGCCCGCCGTGAACAGTCACTACCAGGGGATAACGCCGGCCTTCCCGGTAAGCTGCGGGATAAATCAAAAGACCTTCGATCTCCTGGCCGTCCCTGGCTTTATAGCTGATTATTTCCTGTTTGCCTAATTTTTTCTTTTCTAACCGGGGGTTCAGGGTGGTCAGCCGCTTCAATTTGCGGCCTGGCTGCCAATAAAAAAGATCGTTGGGTATGCGGGGAGAACTGCCGATCACGGCGCCATGTTTAAAGTTTCTTGTGAAAACAGCAGTGCGGAACGTGATGCCTGTATCCTGCGAATGAAGGATTATCCTGCGTTTTCCTCCGGCTGCCGGGACGAGGCTTAAGGTGGGCCATACTCCTTCACCGGCCCGATAGTAAATGGTGCTGCGGTTTTTCCAACCGGCCCGGTCCACATGTCCTCTAAAACCGGGAATGGTAAGATTGACCGCCTTTTTGGAAGCGATGTCGATAACGTAAACCTGGCTGACGGCGTGATCTTTGCGCTCCAAAGCAGCAGTATAAACCATGCGGGTGTTGTCCGGGCTAAAAGCGAATCTACCTAACTTACCGGGATTGCCGGTCAGGCGGGTCAACTTTTTGGTTTTTATATCCACCAGGTATATTTTTTTAAACATATAAGAGTGATCGATCAGGTTTTGCCCTGTCATGCCCGCGGCAATGGTCTTTCCATCACTGCTGAGTACAAAACTCCAGGCCGTTTTCCCTGCGGTTAACTGTTCGGTTTTCTTCTCTTTCAAATCGAAGAGATATAGGTTTTTGTGTTTGAGGTTTTCTTCATAAAAAACAAATCCATAGCCTTTTTTCTTTAATGCTTCTTCTTTTTTTGTTTTCGGTTCCGTGGCAATATAAACGATCTTGCTCTCTTTGGGGTGCCACTCGAAACTATTTATGCCGCTTTTCGAGTTTGTCAACCGCACCGCTTCGCCGCCGTCCGCCGCTATCGCCCATACCTGGCTTTTGGCTTTTTCGCCTCTTTTGGTAATAAAACCGATCCGAGCACCGCCGGGACTCCAGCGAATATTGCCAATACTTATTTTGCCGGTGATAAAAGGCTGTATCATACCGTTTTTCGTGCCAACCACATACAACTCCCTGTAAGCGGAGCCGGGCTTGTCGTTTGCTTCCCTGGGCACGCTGACTGTATAGGCTATCTTGCTGCCGTCCGGGCTAATCCGCGCATCGGAACAGGTTTTGATGTTTAATACTTCTTTTGCCGTTATCAAATCTCCGGCTTCTGCCCACAGCGGGCTAAAACAAAAAAGAACAACCGTGAGAACAACAAGAAAAATTTGCTTGAATTTATTTTGTTTCATTATTACCTCCAAAAATAATAATAGCAAAATTTCCCAAACTGTGCAAGAGGGAAAACTTGCCTTCGGCGACCCT
>JAGLSW010000672.1 GCA_023135565.1 Candidatus Aminicenantota bacterium
AACTTTTGATGATTGAGAAGCGCTATCATCGCTCCTGCTGCGAAGCAGCTTAATGCTCCCCCACGCATGTGGGGTTGAAAAAGTTTGGTCAAAACTTTTGATGATTTTAAAAACTTCAAAAGCTTGATCTCCTATATTTGTGTAAACGCGGTTGATTCCTGCCGAGCAGAGGCTCATAGGGTGGGGGCGCCGCCCCCTAAAACGGCGAATCCTCGCCTACCTTTGTTTCTTCCTGCCGGGGCTCCTCTTCCTGCCGGGACTCCTCTTCCTGCCGGGACTCCTCTTCCTGCCCGGACTTATCGAGCAACTGCGAAAAATCAGCTTCCAATTTTTTGAACTCCCCCTTCTGCTTCTTTAATATCTCCATACAAATACGCGCCGAATCTAAAGCCTCTTTGGTCTTCTCTACCAGGTCGTCGATTCCTATTTCATCTTTATTCAACGATTCGGTTATTTTTTCGAGTATTTGATAATTTTCCTCGTACTTGCCCGCTTTATCACTCATGCTTCCTCCTGTTTTTTAATCTTTACGATCCCGTCATGGAACCTTAACCTGCCGGCACCGGTCTTACCGAACTCCACCAGGCTCTTTATTACCCTGTCTTCCCCATCTAAGGTGAGGGTGAAACCTTTCTTCAAAATGTTCTCCGGGTCGCTGGCTTTAATTAGGTCGGCCAAGCTCTGCAAGGTCTTCTCTTTTTCCAGCACTGTCCTCCCGGTGCGGCGCAGTATATCCCGGCCTATGTGCCGGATATCCCTTACCTGCTCCCGGTTTACCCTGACCCGCTTTGCAAAATCGATCTTTAAAATCGTTTTCTCGATCTGCTTCACTTCCCTCCCGCGCTGCGCAGCAGCCCGGGCCAATATCGATGCCACTAATTGACGAAGACTCTTCTTGCCTGCTTCATGGTAACTCTTTTCTTTGACCAATGCCTGCATCAGCAAGTTCTCGATGCGCCGCTCCTGGTCCCGCACCGTGAAAGAAACCGACTGCTCCAACCTGCGCACTAACGCAAAAAAACGGTCCTCCCGCAGTTGCAAAAAAGACTGCGCATAATTAGGAATATTTTTTACATAACCTCTTATTTTCTCTATTTCCCGGTTGTGGATGTTACTAAAATATTCGATCAAACGCTGCACCGATGCCGATAAACTCAACTGCAAATCGAAAAACCGGTCATGCAGGTACTTCCCTATTCCCGAAGGGGTAGCCGGCGTGGGCGTCAGGAAAGAACACATCTCGATCGCAGCAAGGTCTTTTTCATGACCGATTGCTGTCAACATCGGGATACTACAATCACACACCCGGCGACAAAGACGATAATCGTTAAAAACCGCCAGCGACTGCTCGCTGCCTCCCCCACGGGCAATTATCACCGCATCCAATGGAAAACCCGCTGAAAATTCTAAATAATCGATGGCCCGGACAAGGCTATCCACAGCATTAGCGCCCTCCATCCGCGTATCTACAAAATAAAAAGAATACTTCCCGGCAAATGCTCCTAACCCCGCCGTTATATCGCTGACCGAAGTGCCCTGCTGCGAAGTAATCAATCCTACCCGCGACACCAAACCGGGCAGAGCCAATCTCTTCTGCTTCTCGAGAACTCCTTCTTCCTTAAGCTTGTCAAGGGTGATCTCCCGCCGGTTCCTTATTTTGGCCTGGGTATATTCGGGCAGGATATCCAACAAACGCAGCCGGATGTCTACCGCATTCCTGAAAGATAGATGCACCTCCACCAGGGAAAAAACCGGCAGGTCTTTCTCCAATGCGTCCGCGGCTCCCAGGTCCCTGAGCTTCCCGGTCACCCGTTCGAGATCGTTTTTTTTTACCTCCACGTTAAAATAAATATCCTGCTGCTCGTCCTCATCCTTTAAATCAAAATAGGAAAACCATTGGTAATTCTTTACCTGGGAGGCAATCACGCCGCGCACCCAAATCTGGCCGCGCAGCCCCTCACGGATCAACCGGTCGATACGGCTGCGCAGTTCCACCACGGAACAGGAAGCCGGGAATTTTGCCGCTTCTCCACCGGCCGGCCGCGGCATAGGAGCCGGGTCTACCCGGGACAGGTTATTCTGTAAAACATCTATCTCCGATTCCACGTCCCCCGGGCTGGTATGCCAGCTTTTATCAGCGGGCTCCCAGCGGTAACCGCGCAGCTTAAGGTCATCCTTAATGGTATATGCATTGTATATATGGATACTGTTCTCATCGAATGCAATGCTGACTTCTGTATCTTTAATTATCGCTTTTACCCACTTCATGGCATCTAATATAATACCTGGAATACCTGCAAACTATTGATAATAGAAGATTCCCAGGTAAAAATTTTTCTCCTTCAAAAAATTATTATACCATGAATCCGGTGCCGGAAGCAAGGCCGGTGGACGTAAGTGTTCAGCTTTGGGAAAACTAAACACTTACAGCCTTCAGCTTTCGGCATTCGGCTTTCAGCATTTGGCCATCAGCGGAACAGCCGCCGCCCAACCGGCAAATTGCAAAAAAATTTGCGCCCGGACAGGGAAAATCAAATTTATTTTGAAAAATACTTTTTTTACTTGACAAAAGTGGGTGTGCTTATTTATAATGTAGTCTTAATCCTTTTTTAATCGTTAACCGGAGGTTGTCCAATGAAAAAGAAAATTACCCTAATGTTTCTTTTAATTATGTTTTTAGCCGGTTCATTTACTTTTGTAATGGCCGGCGCCAAGCAAAACTTGTGGATCAAAGCTGCTGCTGAGAAAGAGCCTGCCACCAAGCTGCAGTTGTTTGAAGAATACAAAAACAAATACTCATCAAAAAAAGATAAAAATACGAAATTCCTCTATTACAACCTGGCGCAAGTGTCGATGATACTAAAAAAATTCGAAAAAGTAATCGAGTACGGCGAGCAGGCATTGACTTTTGAAGACCTGGAAGATCATTACAAAATGGACCTCTCTTTGTGGCTTTCAAATGCTTTCAATTTAGCCAGGAAGGATTATGATAAAGCTTACAGTTATGCCGATATAGTCAAGGATTTGGGAACAGCGGTAAAAGAGATGTCCGACGGCAGAGCGCAGTCCGAAGAAATGGCAAGAGGGATCGATATAAGATACATCGGGCCCGCGCTGCGAATCCAGATCAGGATATTGACCCTCAGAGGTATCGATGATAATAATGCCAGGATGGAATTAATCAAGAAAGCCATCGAAGCCCATGAACATGATAGTTCGAATGCTTTTCCCAAGAGAACCGTTTTTAAGGAATCCTTCGAGCTGGCTAAAAAAAACAAAATAATCGAGGCCATAAACTCCATCGAGAAAGTAATAGACCAGGAGAAACTGTCTTACAATGAAGCGAAGCTGCTGGCGCAATTGTATTACCGCAAATACAGCAGGAGCAAAGCGGTTGAAGATAAAGACAAAAGCATCGATTTTTATGAAAAAGCCTACGCAAAAAAAAGAAAGAGCGGCATGGCAGTTAAAATAGGCCAACTGCTCTCGAAAAAAGACAAGGAAAAGGCTATTCAATATTTCGCGGAGGCCTATGTCTTGCTCGAATCCGATAAAGAATCGGATGCCTTCAAATATCTCCAGCAGTTGTGGTACAAAGATAAAGCAAAAGACCAAACCCCAGAAGAACAGGAAGCAGGATTCAACGAAATCATCAGCGCCGCTAAAAGCAGGTTAGGCAAAGATTAGAGGTTGATAGATAAATTTGCTTTTCTCTCTTTTAAGGGGGGGAAAACAAAAAACGGTGCTATTTATTTAGACCACTAAGAGTATTTTCCTTTCATTCTCCACACGCTTTGTCAGGCGGCGCAAATCGAAATACTCGAACAAAGCGATAATATATTTCCTGGAGTATAGGGTCATTTCTCTAAAAGCGCTTATACTGATCATTTCGCCCTGGTTTCTTTTATATTTTTTCAGTTTATTGATAATCTTATTGAGATCATCTTCAAAGATGAAGTATTTTTTATTTAGTTGAACCACAGTGCCTATATGAACCATGTACCACAACAAGTCATTCACCTCTTTGAATCTTAAGCCGGAGGACTTTAACACCTCATCGATGGTAAAAATAGGTAATTTGTTCTTTTTTACGATGTTTTCTATCTTTTCGATGGCTTCTTTTTCTTTCCCCGACAGCGTAAGTTTGGGAAACACGATCTTATCTTTTATGATCCTGAAAGAGAACTTTTCGTTGATCGCAGCTAAGAGGTACTTAAAAAAGATAGACGACCGGGGCAGTTTTAACTTCACTTCGACATCTGCTATTTTTATAGACTTATCTCTATTAACTAAATAGTTGTTGAAAATAGAACTTAACTCCTCCCGGCAGCCCAGGAAAGTCTCATAAGAAATTACTGTCAAACCGGAAAAGTCTATTATTTTTATTTCCTGTGCTAATTCTTTCCCGATCAACAAGCGAACCATTTCTTCCCGGTCGAATGAGAAGAAATTTAATAATTCCGCGACTCTTAAAATTTTTTCAAGGGTGAGGAAATCGAACAAGATACTATTCTTTTCTTTTGCTTCGGATTTATCTAAGATTTTAGCTATTTTGGTAATTTTCCTTTTATTGTATTTCGAAATCACCGGGAATAGAACAGTGACGTTTTTGTTCCGGTTTTTAAATTCGATCTCTTCGAGGAACTTTAGTTCCACCTGGTTTTTGAAGAAGGCGGTGAATAAATTCTCCCCGATTTTTTTAAAATTTGTATAGACGGCTTCGCCGTCGATTACCAGGTTCCCGGTAAAGCTGGGTTCCGGGTGTATCAATTCGATAAAATAGGAGCTAAACTTCATCTGATCATTCCGATTAAAAGCGAAGCGGCCTGGATCCACCTGGAAATATGGTAATCATTAACGGCTGCCCCCGCCGGGGGATTAATTTGTTTTTCGTATTTCGAGTATCGAATTTTTCATACAACATGTTCTTTATCCTGCGCTGCAGGCGCTTGATGGGTGAGTGAGGGGATTTGAACCCCCAACAACCGGTTCCACAGACCGGCACTCTACCCTTGAGCTACACTCACCATTACAATAGAGGTATTGTATATTATTATCCCCTTTATGTCAATAGTAAATTCTTAGGAATTCGCACTCTCGATGATCTCTATGAAATCCGGGGCGGATAAAGATGCGCCGCCGACTAAAGCGCCGTCTACATTGGGTAGAGCCAATAATTCACTGCTGTTGGCCGGTTTAACGGAACCGCCGTAAAGGAGACGAATAGCCTCCGATATTTCAGCGCCGAACTTCATGGCAAGCGCACAGCGAATGGTCCGGTGCACACCCTCTACCTGCTCGACTGCCGCTGTTTTGCCGGTACCGATAGCCCATACCGGCTCATAAGCGATTACTAATTGTGCTGTTTGTGGGGAGGTCAGCCCGGCCAAACCCGCGCTCAGTTGGTTATTTATGACTGCATCCACCTGCCCTGCTTCCCTTTCTGCTAAAGTTTCTCCTATGCACATGATGGGGATCAGTTTATTGCGCAGGGCAGCTTTTATTTTTTTATTTACAATCTCATTGCTCTCGCCGAAGATCGACCTGCGTTCCGAATGGCCGATTATCGCATAATCCGCGCCGGCATCTTTGATCTGTTTCCCGGAACATGCGCCGGTAAAAGCGCCCTGGTCTTCGAAAAACAAATCCTGGGCTGCTGCGCCGATATAGGAATCTTTCAAGTGTGCGGCGATTTTTTGTAAACATAAAAATGTGGGTGCGACGATCACATCTACTTCCCCGGGAAAAGGAAGACCGAAATGAATGGCGTCTACCAGGGCTATAGCCTGGTCTATGTTTAGGTTCATCTTCCAGTTACCGGCAATTATTGGAGTTCTCATTTTTTATTCTTTTTTGCCTCCGGGCCGCGGGTGAGCGCTTTTGCTTCTCAACCCCACTCGCGTGGGGGGGCGTTGAGCCGCTTCGCGGCAAGTAGCGCTTTTGATTCTCAATTATAAAAAGTTTTGATCAAACTTTTTCAAAAGTTTGGCCCCCGGCAGGGACTTGCCGCGCAGCGGCTTACCGCCACCCCACGCGCGTGGGGCTGCCAGAGGCAAAATATTTGAAAAAACAAACTATTTATGATATAAAGTTGCATGGCTGATATAAAA
>JAGLSW010000673.1 GCA_023135565.1 Candidatus Aminicenantota bacterium
GTGGCTATAGTAATTTCATGGTAGGTCAATGATCATTGAAGATTGAACATTGGAGATTGAACATTGAAGAATGATAATCCTATCGGGGTATTAGACGAAATAAGCCGTTTAATCAAACCGCTGCGTCCGCCGGTGCTGGCTTTTGAGAGCAGTATCAGGAAGACGCCCTTCAGGATTTTGATTTCGGTGTTGTTAAGTTCCAGAACGAAAGACCCGGTAACAAAAAAGGCGTCTGAGAATCTTTTCTCCATCGCTCCTACAGCCGGAGAGATAGCAAAATTAGAAGAAAAGAAAATAGCCGAATTAATTTTTCCCGTAGGCTTCTATAGACAAAAAGCCAAACATATAAAAAAAATCGCTGAGGAATTAGCGAACCGGGAAGATATACCCGGCACTTTCGCGGGCCTCACCGCCTTGCCCGGGGTGGGCAGGAAAACCGCAAATTTAGTGTTGGCCCTGGCTTTTAATATACCCTCCATTGCTGTGGACACGCATGTATTCAGGATATCGAAACGATTAGGTTGGGCTTCCGGGAATAGGCCCGAAGAGGTGGAAGAAGAATTAAAGGCCCTTTTTCCCGAAGAGTCGTGGATTAAGATCAACCGCACCCTGGTAGGTTTCGGTCAGAGTGTATGCCGGCCGCGGCAGCCCCTGTGCAGCCGCTGCTCGATCACCACACATTGTCTCTTCTTTAAAGAAAGCAGGAGGAGATATTAGGTCTCAGGAGGGGGTTCTCATTGCTCAGGAGGAGCTGATTAGGACTCAGGAGGGGCTATTAGGTCTCAGGTATAGGCTGAGTGAAAGGTTTCGTGTACTTTAAGATAACTTAAGCACTTCCCGGGAGTTCTCGATTTCTTCCTGAGATATCTTGAGTTCTCTCGACCTCTACTCAAACATAGCTGCTGCTTCTTTTTGCAGTTCTTTCAGGCGCAGCACCCAGTTTTCCATGGCGGTGGCTTCTTTTTCGGAAAAGTTGAAGATCAATGCCAGGGAGCGGAGAATTTTCTTTTCTTCGCCGGAAAAGTTTTCATCCGCGAAGGCCAGGGCGATGCCTTCCAGCATCAGGATTACCCTGGAGCGTCTTGTATCGAAAACACCGGCTAATTCTTCGATATCTCCCGAGGGCAAGTCGGTCTCGGTATACAGCCCCGTCTCGTAGCGCATGGCCTCGATTTTACCCCGTTCCCTGGCGTCCAGGATGCCGTCGGCCCCGATAATTTTTTTAGCGATGGCTAAAAAGGCTTTTTTTTGTTCGAGATTTAAAAGTCCTAAATACATTTTACTGCCTCCTATGCCGTATTATACCATTACATGGCGGTAATGAACAACATGCTGCGCATCTTTCAAGTTCACACCGCCGGGTGGTCTTTTTTTCAAGCTTGGACTTGAAAAAACACTATATCATAAAGGGGTCGGCAGCCCCAACCGATAGAAAATTTTTATCCGGTAAACCCGGATTTAGGATAATAACATAAACAAAAAGATTTTTCAATAACGGAAAGTGTAAGTGTTCAGTTTTGGAAAAAGAAAAATTCAAAGCTTTTGTCGGGGGGGCTTCTCGCTTATTTAAACAAAAGTTTTGTTCAAACTTTTTCAAAGGTGCGGT
>JAGLSW010000674.1 GCA_023135565.1 Candidatus Aminicenantota bacterium
ATCAAAACTTTTGTTTAAAAAAACGAGAACCCCCCCTACAAAAGCTTTGAATTTCTCTTTTCCCAGCACTGAATAGTTACCTGTCTGCTGCTGGCTAAAAAGACCTAAATGTGTTATCATTGAATCTTATCCAGCGAAATATGGAACATTTTTCGGCAAATATTCGTAAATATCTTAACGGAGGTAAAAATGAAAAAATTATTCGTATCATTAACAGTTGTATTTTTCGCACTATTTCTACTGCTGGTTTCGGGCTGCGATAACACTCCCGGCGCACCGAAAGAAGAGCTGGTTTTGCTCAAATTAGTGCCCGGGGAGGCAGCGGGTATTTTTTGTGTTAACGTAGAGCGGGCCGCTGCATTGGAAATCACAAAGGATTGGCTCGATAGTTATAAGAAAGATATGGAAAAACCGAAAGAGGATAAACTTTTCGAAAACTACCGGGATTTTGCCGATAATACCGGCATCGAATTGGGAAGAGATATTCGCGCCGTGTCTGCCGCATTTTTCGGCAAGACGCCTATTGCCGTGGATATGAAAGCAGCCAAAGACATCGATATGGTGGTGCTTTTCGATTTAGATTACGACAAAAATAAAATCCTGACCGTGCTCAAAGAAAAATTGCTGGGGAAAAAAATCGAGTATAAAGAAGAAACCTATAAAGATGCGGTTGTCTTGAAAATAAAAGAAGGCGAAAACAAAGAAGCAGCCCTCTCTTTTGTTAACGATAAAACCATTGCCCTGGGGAAACCCGGGCGTGTCAAACAGGTCATCGATCTTTCCCTGGGCGAAGGTGGCAGCATCCTGGACCAGGCTAAGATAAAACCTTTCTTAGAATCCGCGGAAATCGGCTCCCTGATTTCCTTTGCTTTTATCATACCGGAAGAATTAAAAAAAGTTCACGATGTAGCCCGTATGTTCAGCGCCGATTTGACTAAGGCGGAAATAGTTTTCGGCCTGGCGGACCACCGGGGCAGCACATGGTTAGGTGAATTTCAACTGGTTTCGCCTAATGCCGAAGGAAATGCCCAGATCGCTTCGGTTTTAAATACCTTGTTGAGCGCTGCCGCGTTGGCCAGCCCGGAAGTTGGGGAACTGATCGGCGCTATCAATATTAGTTCCTCGGCGGATGCGTTAAAATTAACGTTCTCCGTTAGCGATGAACTGGCAAAAAAGCTGCAGGAGAAAGCCCTGGGGAAAAAACCGGGACTTGTTCCGCCTCCCGAAAAATAAATTGCTTTTACACATTGAAAATTAGTGGCTGATATGATATAACATAACATCTACTTTTTCAAAAGGAGTATTACGATGAAGATTGCAAAAAGAACAAAAAACGGCGTAACGATTCTTGATTTAAAAGGTAAAATTCTTATCGGGGATGGTATCGATGAACTGAGAGAAGAAATAAACAATGCCATCAAAGAAAAGGTAACGAAACTGTTGTTAAACTTCAAAGATGTCCCCTATCTCGATTCCACCGGTCTTGGCGAGGTTGTCAGGTCTTACACCTCGATAAAAAATAGCGGCGGCGTGGTCAAAATAGTCCATCTGACAACAAAAGTCAGGGACCTGCTCTCCGTGACCAAACTGATTACTGTTTTCGAGACCTTTGAGGACGAAGACAAAGCGACGGCAAGCTTTTAGATTAAACGACCCGATATCCTGCATGTCCCGGTAATCATGATATGTAAGGCTGCGTTACGAAGCATAGGGCAGCGGTTTTTTTTAAAAACTGCTGCCCCGGCTGCGGCAGTAGAAGTTGTACTGCGGGTGGTGAGGACTGTTTAACCGGTGACAAACAATAGTCGGAATATAAAAGATATAAAATTTTTTTTTATAATACTGCTGCTTTTTATAGTGGTTTTTTCGTTGGGCACCAATATTCCCAATGAAAACAGGAGAGGATTTTTTTCAGACGAGTCGAACTATTTTTCCATCACCCAGAGTTTGGCTTACGATTTTGATATAAAATATAGCCGGGAAGATATTATTCGCATCCAGGAGCGTTTCCCGGCAGGACCGGTGGGCATTTATCTAAAAAAGGGAAAGGACGGCCGGATCACCTATGCCAAACCTTTTATGTTTCCTCTTTTGGCGGCGCCTTTTTTTAGGTTATTCGATACCAACGGCATCCTGCTCTGCAACGGGTTGATGCTATTTTTCTCTATTTTGATGGGTTTTTTACTGCTCAAACAGTATCATCCGCCGGGCAAAAGCCTCTCTTTTACCTTGATTTTTATTTTTTCTTCGGTATGCTGGATTTATGTTTGGTGGATGACATCGGACCTGTTCAATTTTTTCGTTCTTTTTGCCGCTCTTTTTTTCTTTTTCTATAAGTTCCGCAGAAGCGGCTGGTTTTATTTATCCGGCGTTTTTTTTGTCGCTTTTGTTTTGTCCAAACCCACTAACTTGGCGGCTGTGGGCGTTATTTTTTTACTTTTGCTGTACAGGAAAGAGTGGAAAAAATTTGTTATTTTGTGCTTAGTTTTTTTGGTCGTTTTTTCCAGCCTAGTGTTTTTCTACTATGCGCAGACCGGGGAGGTGAGCTACAAACTCTATTACGGAGGCGAGCGTACTGCTTTTTACAGTAAGTTTCCTTATGAGAAGCCGGGGTACGGGTTCGTCTCCCAGGTAAAAACCACAGCGGACGATTATTTCCAACGTATTCATATCACGCCTAAAATAGCGGCGCTGAATTTTTTTTATTACTTTTTCGGACGTTTCACCGGTATGTTTATCTATTTTTTCCCCGCCGTTTTCCTGCTTTTTATGTTTATGCTGCGGAAGAAAACTGCCGGGGACTGGTTTATATTAGCTGCCATTATCGTCTCTATTTTGGTGGCCTGTATTCTTTTTGCAGCGGACAGTTATTTTGGCGGCAGCGGATCTTTAGGCAACCGTTATTTTTTGAATATTTTCCCTTTCTTTTTCTTCCTGAATTTCAAGAATCGCACTTTCCGTTTTTCTTTTGTGCCGCTGCTGGCAGCCGCGCTTTTGCTGGCGCCTACATTTATGGATGCTCTTTTTTATTCTTACCGGCCGCGCATGGCGGGCACCACTTTTCCCATCAAATACTTCCCGGTAGAGAAAACCCAGTTCGCCCATCTGCCCACCAATGAGAATCCCCGGGCCCGCAACCGCGATGTAGGCGGCAAGTACCGTATTTATGTGATCAACGACAACGCCCACCTGTTGGAAGGTGAGAAGTTCTGGACATTGGGAAATAAGGAGAACGAACTTTTGTTAATGGCGCCCTGCCCGGTGAAGAAGTTCGTGGTGACGCTGCGCAATAGTCCGGTTAAGAACCGGGCTTTTTTCCAGGTAGAGCATAAGAAGGAGTGGATCGGCATAGGCCCCGGGTTAACGAAGGTGCTTCATTTTGACAACATTGCCGGCTTAAAAGTAAAAAAAGGTTATCTTTATCATATCAAAGCCAAGAGCGAACGCGCCTATTGCCCGTTTTTTGCTGAGAAGGGCAGTGAAGACCGGCGCTGGCTGGGCATCAACGTCCACATTGAGCTGCTGTACTAAAGTTCTATCACTAAGGACACGAATTTAGGCAAGAGAAACGCCTAAATAAAAGTTTTTTGGGGGTCCAGGGGGCGATTTTTCAAAAAAGCCCCCTGGCCGCCGGAGGCAAAATATGTGCGGAATATGCGGATTTTATCAAATTGAAAAAGAAGCGGACAAACATGTCCTCAAGGATATGAACGACCAAATTATACACCGCGGCCCTGACGACGATGGTTTCTACTATGAGAACACAGGCAAAGTAGGACTGGCAGCCAGGCGGTTAAGTATCATCGACCTGACCACCGGTCATCAGCCTCTGCCCTCTTATTCTAAGAAAAGCTGGATCACCTACAACGGCGAGGTCTATAATTTCCCCGAGCTGCGGCAGGAGTTGGAATCCAGGGGCTATAAATTCAGGACCAAAACCGACACCGAAGTAGTGGTGAACCTCTACGAAGAATTCGGTTTGGATTTCGTAAAAAAGCTGCGCGGCATGTTTGCCATCGGCATTTACGATATAAAAAGGGACAGGCTGGTACTGGCCCGGGACCACGTAGGCATCAAGCCGCTTTATTACTACCAAAAACCGGGCAATAAAAACCTTATTTTCGGCTCGGAAATCAAATCCATACTGCGCTACCCCGGCGTTAAAAGGGAGATCGACCCCCAGGCTTTAGACCTGTTCCTGACATTGGAATACATCCCCGCTCCCTTCTCCATCTTCAAAAACCTGAAAAAATTAAAAGCCGGCCATATCCTCACTTACGAAAAGGGAAAATTAAATATCCGGCAGTACTGGGAGGTGGAGAAAAAAGAAACCACTAAAAATTTCGCCGAGCTCAAAGAGCAATTCCTCGAGCTGCTGCAAGAAGCGGTAAAAATCCGCATGATCTCCGATGTGCCTTTGGGGGCGTTTCTTTCCGGCGGTTTGGATTCCAGTTCCATCGTGGCCGCCATGTGCCGGTTATCGGAGCAAAAGATCAAAACCTTTTCCATCGGTTTCGAGGAAAAATCCTACAGCGAGCTGGAGTACTCCAATATGGCAGCGCAAAAGTTCGGCACCGACCATTACACCAAAACCCTCGCTCCCGACATCAACGAATTGGTTTTTTACCTGCGTGATTTTCTCGATGAACCCCTGGGTGACTTTTCCAATTTCCCCACTTATTTGGTATCCAAAACCGCCAGGGAGAAAGTAACTGTGGTACTTTCCGGCGACGGCGGCGATGAAATATTCGGCGGTTACGAGCATTATATTGCCCAGAAAGTGGCGCGCATGATCGATTTTTCTTTGTTCCGGCCCTTTCACAGTTTGTTCTCCAAAACCACCAAATTATTCCCGCCCTCGCAGCTAAAAAAAGGTTTTGTCAACCGCATCAAGCGTTTCAGCGAAGGGTTGGATAATTCTTACCGCAACCGGCATTTCCGCTGGATGTTTTTTCTTTCCAACTTACAGAAAAAGCGCCTCTACTCAGCCGATTTTTTAGACCGTGAGTTTTTAAAGAACCTGCCGCAGCGGGAACCTTTTGATAGTTATTTTGTAAAGAGCCGGGAGTTTGACGGCATCAACCGGGACCTCTACTTAGATTTCAAAACTTATATGGTAGACAACATCCTGGTCAAGGTTGACCGCATGAGTATGGCCACTTCGTTGGAAGCCAGGGTGCCGCTGTTGGACTACAAGATGGTGGAGTTTGCTTTTTCGCTGCCCGCGGACATGAAAGTAAGAGGTTCCACCACCAAATGGTTTTTCAAAAAAGCCATGGAAGGGATACTGCCGCGGGAGATCATTTACCGGCAGAAAGAAGGTTTTTCTATCCCCATAAAGAACTGGTTAAAGACTGATTTGAAGGAATTGATGCTGGAGTACCTGTCTGAGAAGCGGGTATCAGAAGCCGGTTTTTTTAATTATGGGTATGTCAAGAAAATGATAGACGAGCATTTAAGTAACAAGCAGAATCATGCGCACCGTTTATGGGCGTTAATTTTGTTCAATCTTTGGCGTGAGAAATTTATGGGGTAGGATTGCCGTCTATTATAATCGTCGCCCGGATAAAACTTTTATTGAGCTATGAGCTTTCCCACTCAGAGAAGTGCCCCTCATAGGCTCCCCGCGCCGCGGGGCAAAAAAAAACCCGCGTTCCTAAAAGGAGCACGGGCTTTTTTTATATGTATCTGCTGTTTGTGTTTGTCGGGTAAACTACCCGGCGCTGCAAGAATTACTACTGGGCAGCTTGAACCGCAGCCAGGGCGTCTACGATACCGTGACCGAAGTATTGATCCCAACCGGAAGCGCCGAGATCTTCGGCAGTGCCTTCCAGGATGCTGCGAATCTGGGTGTTGGTTAGAGAAGAATTAACCGCTTTTACTAAAGCAGCTACGCCGGCTACGTGGGGGGAAGCCATGGAAGTGCCGGTATAGAAATAATAACCTTCAGTTCTGCGGAGGAAGGTATTCTGCAGGACGCCGTCCATGTAACCGTCGCCATTGTTGTCGTCGCCGTCGCCGCCGGGGGCGCAGATGTCGATGGTGGAGCCGTAGTTGGAGTAACCGGCCAGTTCATCTAAGTAGTTGGTGGCGCTGACCGAGACGCAAAGAGGTTGAGCCGCAGGATACATCGGGTCGGAGGTGCTGCTGTTTCCGGCTGCGCATATAATCAATACGCCGTTATTCCAGGCATAGGTGCATGCATCATCTATCAGGGTGCTGTAACCGCCGCCGAGGCTCATGTTAATAATGTGGGCGCCGTTATCGGCTGCATAGTAGATACCGTTAGCGATCTGGTCCCAGGTGCCGCTGCCTCTTTTGTTCAATACTTTTACGGGCATAATGGTGGTGTTGTAAGCAATACCGACGCAGCCGGTGTTGTTGTTGGTGGTCTGGGCAATGGTACCGCAGACGTGGGAACCGTGGCCTTCATCGTCGGTGGGGTCGCTGTCGCCATTAACAAAGTCATAACCGGCCATAAAAGTGGTGCCGGACAGGTCTTCTAAGGACTGTTTGACGCCGGAGTCGACGACTGCTACGACTACGCTGCTGCTACCGGTGGTGATATCCCAGGCCGCTTCCATGCCGATGCGGGTCATATGCCATTGGTAGGGGGAATAATAAGTATCGTTGGGTACTGCCAGGGCATAGCTGTAACCATTCTGTTCAGCGGAAAGTACGCCGGGCTCATTTTTGAGCTGTTTCAAGATGGCGGTGGGGTTTCCATGTCCAAAAACGGTAAAGGCGCCGGGTTTATGACTGTCTCTTAATTTGGTGAGACTATAACGGCCTTTAATATCGGTTTTGTTGGCGCTGTCGGCAAATTTCACAATTACTTCACCGGGCACGAATGCAGCTTTACCTTTGACGGTCTTGGGGCCTGCAAATGCACAGATCAGGCTGATTCCGAGTACGATTGTTAATAACATTGAGAATTTTTTCATTTTGACCTCCTGTTGGTACTTTTAAATTTATTCTCTTGCCGGGTAGGATAGTGTCGGTTTTTACCCGGCGCTGTAAAGTAGCAAGAATGATGCCAAAAAATAAAATGTAGGTTTGATGCGCTTTTTGCCTATGAGCCGCGGCAAGAAACCGTAGGGGCTTAGGCAAAAAAGGTAGTCAAATTGGGTGGTCAAAAGAGGTAGGTCTATGCCCGGCCCCGCGGCGCGGGGAGCCTATAAGCTGCTTCGCGACAAGAGGGGGGGCGCGCTTCTCGCTTTTTTCAACAAAAGTTTTGTTCAAACTTTTTCAAAAG
>JAGLSW010000675.1 GCA_023135565.1 Candidatus Aminicenantota bacterium
GAACAAAACTTTTGTTTAAAAAAGCGAAAAGCCCCCTACAAAAGCTTTGAGTTTTTCTTTTCCCAACACTGAATAGTTACGTCAAAGAGGCTTGACATCAACGTAGAAACAATTTAGAATGGGGGCTTAGATAACCGGTTGGCCTAATAATCCGTAATAATAAATGATGTACGAAGACCCCAATACTTTAAACGTAGAAACAGATCGCCTCGCCGCCGAAACCGGTACAAACGCCGCCGCTGTGATCCCCCTCCTACATGCAGTGCAGGCAAAATATAATTACCTGCCGGAACAGGCCCTGCGCCGCATCTGCGAAATCACAAACATTACCCCGGCTGCTATCGCGGGCGTGTCTACTTTCTATTCCCAGTTCCGCCACTTACCGGTAGGCGAACACATTATCCATGTGTGCACGGGCACTGCCTGCCATGTGAAAGGGGCGGGGTTAGTACTGGATGCTTTTCGCCGCGAATTGAGCATCGAGCCGAACCGGGATACAGACCCTAAAAAACAATTTACCCTGCAAGAAGTGGCCTGCTTAGGCTGCTGCACCCTGGCCCCGGTGGTGCAGATCGACAACGTCACCTATGGGAAAGTGCAGCCCGCGGGCGTGACCAATGTGCTGAAAGATTTTCTTTCCGCCGGGGAGCGGGGCAGCGGCGCAGCCCGGGAAACCCAACACAGCGGGCAGGAAGAAGGCGAGATCAAAATCGGCTTAGGTTCCTGCTGCATTGCCGGAGGCAGCAGCAAAGTACAGCAGGCTATCGAGAAAAATTTTGCCGGTACCGGGGTTCGCACCCGGGTCAAAAGGGTGGGCTGCGTGGGCATGTGTCACCGCACACCACTGCTGGAAGTGTGCCTGCCGGGACAAGAACCGCTGCTTTACGATAAAGTACAACCTGAAGATGTAAAACGCATCCTGCTAAACCACTTTAAACCGAAATCCTTCCGCAGCCGGATCAAAAACGCTGCCGTAAATTTAGTAGAAAATATCCTGGAAAACAAAAGCAGCAGTGGCTTTGAACGCCATCCGCTGCATCAACGGGATGAAGCGGTCTCCGCTTTCTTAGATAGACAGCGCCATATTGCCACCGAGTTCTGCGGTCAGATCGATCCTCTCGACCTGGACGAATATCGTGCCATGGGCGGTTTCCAGGCTTTAGCACACTGTCTAGCTAAACTTTCCCCGCAGGAGGTTATCGAGCAAATCAAAAAAAGCGGTTTAAGAGGTAGGGGCGGAGCCGGTTTCCCTACCTGGAAAAAATTACAAGCGGCCCGCCAAGCAGGAGATAACATAAAAAAGACAGGCCCGGCAGGTAAAAAAAGCAAGAGCGATGAAAAAGAAGAGGCCGTCTTTATTATCTGCAACGGCGACGAAGGCGACCCCGGCGCTTTTATGGACCGCATGATCCTGGAATCTTATCCTTTTCGAGTGATCGAAGGTATGCTTATTTTTGCTTATGCAGTGGGCGCTTCCAGCGGGTATTTTTATATCCGCGCCGAGTACCCCCTGGCTGTGCAGCGGGTCAGGGCAGCTATCGAAATGTGCCGCAAAGCGGGACTCCTCCAGGGAAGGGGAAGAATATCGAATATCGAAGGAATGCCGGATGACCTCTTGTCACCCGGAAGCCCCTCGATGGCTGTTTCCGCATCGGCTCTCCCCGCAAAAACTTTCGATGATAATCCGGGCAGCGATTTTACTCTGAGCTTAGAGATTATGGAAGGAGCCGGGGCTTTCGTTTGCGGTGAAGAGACGGCGCTCATCGCTTCTATCGAAGGCCGGAGGGGCATGCCTGCTTTTCGTCCGCCTTACCCGGCCCAAAAAGGTTTGTGGGGCAGGCCTACGTTGGTGAATAATTGCGAGACCATGGCTGCAGCGCCGTGGATTTTTCGTCATGGGGCCGACGCTTTCGCCCAATTAGGCACGGACAAAAGCAAAGGCACGAAAGTGTTTTCCCTGGCCGGGAAAATTGCCCGCGGCGGTTTGATCGAAGTGCCTATGGGCATCACTATTCGCGAGATCGTAGAGGAGATCGGCGGCGGTATCGAGCAGGGCCGGCCTTTTAAGGCGGTGCAGATCGGCGGGCCTTCCGG
>JAGLSW010000676.1 GCA_023135565.1 Candidatus Aminicenantota bacterium
CGCCGCACCCCCGCCGGAGGCAAATTATTAATTCTTTTTCAAAGAAAATTTATAAATAGTCAGGTGGCGGTACTCCTGTCCCGGCCTGAGAATAATCGAAGGAAACCCAGGCTGGTTGGGAGAATCGGGATAATGCTGCGTCTCCAAACAAAAACCATAATGTTTATGATATACTTTACCGCCTTTGCCTTTATTACTGCCATCTAAAAAATTCCCGGTATACAGTTGTATGCCCGGTTCGGTAGTAAAAACCTCCATCACCCTGCCGGATCGCGGCGCTTCGACCCTGGCGGCAAAACACAGGGAACCGCCGGTATTGTTCAATACATAGTTGTGATCGTAACCGCCGGGCACTTCTTTTATCCTATTCCCGATGCCGGCAGGCCGCCTGAAATCTAAAGGCGTATTTTCCACCGGCAGCAATTCACCGCTGGGGATCAGCTCTTCATCCGCCTGGGCAAAGGTATCCGCCGGGATGGTTAACAGGTGTTCCAACACATCGCCTTCCCCAGCTCCCTCTAAATTAAAATAGCTGTGGTGAGTCAGGTTGACCGGCGTAGGTTTATCGGTTGTGGCAAGATAGTTGATTTTCAACTCGTTGTCGTTGGTAAGAGAATAAACTATAGTAACCGCAAGATTCCCCGGGTATCCTTCTTCACCGTCTTTGCTCAAATAGGACAGTTTTATCCCTACTTCGTTCTCTTTTTTTATTTCTTCCGCTTTCCACACCACTTTGTCGAATCCTTTAATGCCGCCGTGCAGGTGATGATTGCCGTTATTCAAAGCCAGCGTATAAGTTACCCCGTCTAAAGTGAATTTACCTTTGGCGATGCGGTTGCCGACACGTCCTACGATGGCACCGAAATAAGGGTGAGGCGCTTCGTATTCCTTAAGGGTATCGAAACCCAACACCACGTCCGCCAATTTCCCTTCTTTACCGGGCACCGGCAAAGAAGTAACGATAGCCCCGTAGTTTGTGATTTTAACGACCATATTATTGCGGTTTGTCAGGGTATACAGGTCAACCTTTTCGCCTGCCCCGGTTTTGCCGAAATCTTCTTTCTTAATGCTCATGCTTTTTCCCTCCCCTGGAATTTCTTCTTTGCCCGAAGTGCAGGCCACCGCCAGGACACCACAGAGCAAAAGTACCAGGACATGTTTAAAAAAATATTCCCTGTTTTTAAGGCTCATTTTACCTCCTGGGTGTCATTATACCAGGAATGGAAAAAAATTAGAAATAATTAATTTACTTTAGGGGAAAAGCAAGGGATGAGAGCCGGGGAAAAAAAGGGGGTACCCTCTTCCCTTTTTTTTCTTAAGGAGGAGAGAGGAGGGATACCCCGCAAGGGAGGAGGAGTTAAATCCTACCATAGTTTCTTAGGTAATGGTGTCTTTACTCTTTATTACTGCAAAACATATAAACTATCTAAAAAAATCAGCCGACGATCCATGCCAGCTTGCCCTACATTGTAGTATAACTTTGAGGATTTGTCAACTAATTTCTTTAAAAAAAATTCGATTTTGAATTTTTTTTTACCTCAGGCGGCGGCGGTCTTCCTTTTTTTTAAGATTCAATTTGCGGAAATGATTGAAAAAATTCAGTATTTATGATATATAACGTTATGAAAAACAGGAATCAAAACAAGACCGGCAGTATTTTATTATTCTATGTCCAGGCGAATAATGTTCACCGCGCCGCCGCCAGAACATATCGCCGCCGGGAAACCCTTATCTATCAACGCTCTACCATAACAGCGAGGAATTATCATGTCACATAGAGCAGCGAGGTTTTCCAGTACCCTGAAGCAGTGCCTGGCCGATGTCCTGTTAAACGAAGTACAAAATCCCCATTTAAAATCGGTTTCTATCGCGGAAGTTACTGTGAGCGATGATTTAAAGAAAGCCGATGTGTTCGTCTCTTCAGAAAGCCCGGACGCCGATGATTTGATCGCAAATTTAACAAATGCCAGGGGATTTATCAAAAGAGTTCTGGCAAAAAAAATGTATCTAAAATATATGCCCGAACTATATTTTAAAAAAAAAGAAAACGATGGGAACCAAAATGAAGAAGAAAGTCGCTGAGGCGATAAGAAAAGCGAAAAAGATTGCGTTAAGTTCGCATGTCAGACCGGATGCCGACTGCATCGGCAGTGCGCTTGCGCTCTACTTGATGTTGGAACAATTGGGTAAAGATGTCTCCTATTATAACACAGACAGCGCTCCTTTCCCTTTAACCAGTTTACCCGCCTATGATGTGATCCGGCCCGGTCAGGTGTATCCGCAGCATTTCGATATTCTAATCCTGATAGAAGGCGGTACTGAAGACCGCACCGGCCTGGATCATATCGAAAAATATTTTACTATCAATATCGACCATCATGCCACCAGCGCTTATGATTCCAACCTGAATTGGGTGGACCCCAGCGTGTCTGCCGTGGGAGAATTAATCTATGAATTAGGCATCGAGTTAGGCATCGAATTTACCCGGGACATCGGGTTTAATCTTTACGCCGCCATTTCTTCCGATTCCGGTTCTTTTAAATACTCGAACACCACTCATAAATCGCTGTGGATTGCCTCCCAATTGGTGAAAGATTGCAATTTCTCTCCTTATGAAGTCAGCGACCTGCTTTTCTACTCCAATCACTTAGAAAAAGTGGGCATGATGGAGAAAGTGTTGTCCACCCTGGAATTGAGGCTCAACAATAAGGTTGCTTTCATAGATTTCAAACGGGAATTTTTGACTACCCTCAGTTTAAAAGATATAGAGACCGAAGATGTGATCTCTGTCGCCAGGTCGATTCTCGGGGTCGAAGCCACCTTATTTTTCAAAGAGATCGAAGATAATTTTTACCGCATATCGATCAGGTCCAGGGGCAGGGTCAGTTCACAAAAAGTGGCAAAAGCTTTTAAAGGCGGCGGTCATGACCATGCCGCCGGTTTTTTCTACAAGGGAAGCATCGAAAAGGCCAAAGATGAAATCGTCGCAGTAATAAAAAAGCAGTTGGTATGAGGATGGTGAAAGTTGATTCATGGAATGGTAGTTGTTAATAAACCGAAAAACATCACCTCCCACGATGTGGTGGATAAAGTCAGGGTACTGTTTAACACAAGAAAAGTGGGGCATTTCGGCACACTCGATCCCCTGGCTGAAGGTCTGTTATTAGTGGGCGTGGGCAAGGCAACCAAGTTTTTCGATTTTTATATGAAGAAGCGGAAAGTCTATTCTGGGATAGTCAAGTTCGGTTATGCCACAACCACTTATGACAGTGAAGGGGTGCCGGTGTCGGAGCGAAAAGAGATCGACCTGAACAAAGTGGATATAGCTCCAGTATTGGCCGGTTTTACCGGCAAAATCCAGCAGATCCCGCCTCTCTATTCGGCCAAGAAAGTAAAAGGCAAGCCCCTCTATAAATACGCCCGGGAACAAAAAAAAGTAGAAATAAAACCGGTTAATATCGAAATTTATTCTTTGCAGGGCAAGATTCTCGATAGGGATAGGTTATGGTTTGAAGCTGCTACTTCCTCCGGCACTTATATCAGGTCATTGGCTCATGATATAGGCCGGGTATTGGGTGTAGGGGCATTTCTTGAAGGTTTGAAAAGGTTGGAGATCGGCGAATTTTCCCTGCGGGACGCAGTCACTTTAGAAGATCTGGCCGAAAAAGTAGCGGCCGGGAAGATAGCGGAAGTGGTTACTCCTATCGAAGGCTTGCTGCCTGAATTTTCTAAGATCATCGTTAGTCCCAGCGGCAGGAAAGCGGTGTTAAACGGTATGCCCTTAGAGGTTAAAGATATAGTAAAGATATTATCGACGGCTCCGGGTGAACTTTTCCGGTTATTTGACGATGAAGGCAAGTTGTTGTCTATTTCCCGCAAAGACGATAAGTTGATGCGTTTTAATCCTTTCATCGTCTTTCCAGACTAACCCCACGGCGCGGGGAACCTATAAGGGGCAGCGGGTGATTTTGTCGAATCGAAAATCGAACATTTATATAGAAATGCCTTGAAATTTCCAGCATTTTATTATATACATTATATCTCAGAGCAGAGAATAAAAGTAACGCTTCAAAAAATAAAATAAAATGCGCACGGAGGTTTTTATGAAAAAAAAGGTGCTTTTTATCTTGTTACTGTCGGTTGTTTTAACGCTGCAAGCTCACGTGAAGAATCCCGATAAACCCCAAAAAGGAGAGTGGGATTTTAAACTCAAAACTGTTTACGAAATCGAAAAGGCCGGGGAAGAAGTGCTGGCCCGGCCCGGCGGAATCCTAATCGCGGGAAACGGCAATCTTATCGTTCATGACGGGCAGAGGCGGATTAATCACCTGTACGACAAAGATGGCCGCTATATAAAATCTTTTGCCAAAAGGGGTGAAGGCCCCGGAGAAGTCAAACACCAGGTTTTTTTCTTTTCGATAAATAATAAAATTATTATCCCGGACGGTTTAAAAGTTCACTATTTTTCCGCCGCCGGTGATTTGATCGAATCGAAAAACAAAAAAACGATGCTTGCCCCCGATCTTTTCTTGAACCGGGATGAATTCATTTTCAGCACCAAGAGCATTCACGACGCCGTAAACGGCAAAGGAGTCATTAAGAGTTACCATCTTCCCGGCGCTAAAGAGAAAATGCTGGTAGAATTTGATATATTTAAAGGTGGAACAGGCAAAAGCGACGGGGTCGTTTTCGATATGATCGTGATGGGATTAACGCCCTTGATGACCGTCTGTTCCGGGAATAACCGCCTCTATTACGGCATCAGCGATAATTACCACATCGACATCATCGACTTGCAGGGAAAAAAAACCGGGTCTTTTTCCGTAGACAGGAAACCCGTACCCGTATCCACAACCCGGAAGCGGGAACATTTTAAGAACTCGCGGCTGCCCCAGGATGGTTTAAACCAGATCATTAAAAGTTTACCCGGCAAGCTCACCTATTTCCAGGGCATCGAAACCCACAAAGGGTTGGTATATGTATTTGTCGCCGGTTTAGGAAAGAGTAGGGACAAGCAGGAGATCGATATTTTTTCCGCGGAAGGCAAGTATATGTACCGTTCATGTTTGCGATTTGGAGAAGGTTTTAGTTTGATGTTTTCACCATTTGGGAACCTGCGTATAAACGGAGATTTTCTTTATGTAGTATTAGAGAGTGATGCAGGTGATGTGTTGGTCAGGAAGTACAGTATTTCCCTGCCTCCCGGAAAGTCCGGTTAGGGGGGATCAGCGCTGCATCGCCGGGAAGGAAATATCTGCCAGCAATGTTTTTAAATCAGAGATAAATTTTTCCAGTTCGGCAGCGCTAACTTTCGCTATCATATAGTCCGGTAGTTTTGAAATTTTAAACTGGGCTAAAAGATAAGAAATCATTGCCGGTTCCACGCCGCCGTCCTTCTGTTTAGCTTTTCCGATATTCTCTTTAATGTCGAACCCGTTTTTTACCAGGACATAGAGATCGATGAGGTCTTTCAATTCAGTGCGGCTAAGTAACGTACAAATCTTGTTGATGCCGATTTCAAGCGGCGTGTCTACTATAATAATGTCAAATTTATTTTTCTCTTTATCTATCTGCGGAACTTTGTCGATAACAAAATCAATTATTTCTTTATCATCATTTCTTTTTAATTCATAGCGGTGAAAAAATGGGGCTTTAGTAATGCTTGTAAATTCGGCATTTATCTCTGTAGTGACGGCGCTGAACAACCTTTCAAGATAATGCCAATCGATATCTTTAGTAGTAAAAAAATCGAGATCATAGGAAAACCGGTGATCAAAATAAAAAACGCTTAAAGCAGATCCCCCGGTCAAAAAAAAATCCCGACATTTCTTAAAGAAAGAGACCAGGAAATCCAATTTTAATGGAGTCAGAGATTTAGATTTTTCCCAATTCATGCCAGGTCTCTGTTATATAATTCCAGAAATCTTTCCATCTACCCAAAGAATATTGTATCCTGGGCAAACAATTTGCCACTTCTTTCGGAGTCAAGAAGCGCCATACGTCCCTGAATGCGGCTTCCCGGAGTATCCATGCGATGAAATTATCTCTTTCCGGGCCTTTCAAATTTTTTAATTGGTTTTTTATCTCCTGTTCCGTTAATTTTCTATCCCAGCTAAAATAGGGGATTTCGTCTGCTTTATTTTTTGTTTTTTGCATAGACTATTTTTAGCATAAGTTCGGTTTTTTTTCAACTTTTTAGATAGGGTTTCCAGGTTTCTTAGTTCTTTTTGCAGGTCACTGTACTCTTCGAGACTAAATTCACGCAGGGCTAATTAGCTCCGCATTCCCGGGAAATCTTTCCCCATATCGTCATATAATTCTTTTGCCGCGGCAACAGCGTCTTTTATTTTGTCATCGATTTCGTCTAAGTGGTCGATTTCGGTAATCAGTTCCGGGATAACCGGCGAGCTCACCACCCAGCCGCCCTCTTCGGCTGGTTCTAATAATAAAGGAAGTTTCATAATTTTGTCCATTAAACACTCCGCTTTAATAATAATTCTTAATCCGGATAATGTCAACTCTTTTTATAAATTTTCTAATTGAGAAACTTTTCCAGGTTTTTTTGGAGCAATGATTTTTTCTAAGGGCAACTCTTCGAGTTCGATGTCTAATATTTTTTCGATCTGCTTAATGATTTCGAGATCACGGCTCATTTATCTCCTCCGCGGGCTGAATTTTTGCTCTTAACATTTGCCAACTCCTCGTAGTTTCTGCTACCATGAAATTACTCTGCCTCCG
>JAGLSW010000677.1 GCA_023135565.1 Candidatus Aminicenantota bacterium
CCCCGTGCGCACGGGGTTTAGAATCAAAAGAGCTTCCTGCCGCGAAGCGGCTAATTGGCTCCCCACGCAGTGGGGCAAAACTTTTGTTGAGCGATACGCTTTCCTGTTTTGAGATACGCCCCTCATTGGCTTCCTGCAAGGCAGGGAACTCGCTATATCCTGAAATTGACTCCCTTCTCTATGATCTCAAATTCAGCGGGCAAACAAACACCGGTCTCCCCGTCAGTCTCTATTTTTACTTCTTCATCGGAATACACTTTGATCTTTTTGGCCCGGCGCTGCGTCACTTTGGGATGATTCAATATCTTACCGTTGAAGAGCAGGATAGAGTTCCTGATAACCTCAAACCGCTTCATCTCTTCTATCAATACGAAATCAAAACAGCCGTCATCAGGTTCCGCCTGGGGAGCAATAATCATGCCGCCGCCGAACATCCTGCCGTTGGCTACGGCTCCGATCAAATAAGAACCTTCGATCTCTTCCGAGTCGTCGACCACTATTTTCACTTTCTTGCTTTTGTAAGTCCTGATGGTGGAAAGAAGACCTTTATAATAAAAAAAAGCATTGCGCTTCTCCGCGGGAATGGCGGATATGTTGTTGATCACTTCTGCACCGAGGCCGAAATCAGCTACGTTTATAAAATAGCGTCGGGTACTGCCCTGACCGGGATCGTTAAAAGTGACCCTGCCTACGTCGAGCTTCCTGGTCCCGGAATTTTTGATAAGAGCCACCGACCTGTCGAATTCCCTGGGTATGCGCAAAAATTTGATGAAATCGGAGCCGGTGCCGGAAGGAACGATGCCCAACGAAGCGTCCTCATTGATCGCCCGGTGCGAGTCTTCGCGGAAAAAACCGTTGGTGATTTCATTCAAGGTGCCGTCGCCGCCGACGCCGATTATCAGGTCAAAACCCTCTTTTAAAAATTCCCTGGCCATTTCCGTGGCCTGGCGCGGTTTCTCGGTGAATATGTATTTGTACTCTTTGAAATGGTGGCGGATGACTTCTTTCAAGGTTTCCCACCTCTTTCTTGTTTTCCCCCGGGCCGATAGGGGGTTTACGATTACGTGCACTTTATTCATTTTCTTCCTGCTCCTGTGTAGAAAAATGTTTGCTCAAAATACCACCCACTGCGCCGGAGATAATAGAAAATACCATCAGGACGGCAATGATTATTAAGGTAAATACCTGGAGGTTGTCACCTTGCAGCATCATGGTAAGCTCCTCTTCCACTTCCGGGATAAAAGCCCGCAGCATGGAGGCTGCTTTAACAAACCTTTCGGGAGGGATGCGGGATATGGCAAAGTAGATAAAAACGCCGAATACGGTGCAGCCCCAGACTCCGCTCAACGCGCCGGTCAGCAGGGCTTCCGGGTTTTTGACCTGCTTATACTCCCGCTGTAATAGGTATACGGTTATGGCGCCGCCCACCCCCATCCATAACATGAAAAAAAGATTCAGCAGGTTGATGAAAGGAATTAACGATAGTACTCCGGCCGCGGTACCGCCGATTAGTATGCTTTTCCAGGTGGAGTGGGTTTCGGTGTTTTCTTGCATACCGGGATTGTAGGCGATTCGGGCGTTAATGTCAAGTTTAGCCCCGCGGCGCGGGGAACCTATGAGGGGCTGCTTCTCAGAGAAAAAAGTTTGTCGCTCAACAGAAGTTTTGTTCAAACTTTTTCAAAAGTTTGGCCTGCGAAACATCGGCAGGGCCACCGGAGGCAATTCCGTTTCATGTTCCCCGGGGCGCGGTTTCCCTATTTTTTAAAAAAATCTTAAAACAAATTGAATTGTTGGAGCGTATCCGCAAACTTCTTGTTTTTTGAGGCATATTCTTTGAGAAAAGAGACAAGATTCGTATAGTTTCCGCTGTTAGCGGTTATCCTGCCGTCCAGTTCGGTTACCCTGGACTCGAAGGGCCGGATCATGGTTCTCCTGTCCCATAAAGCAAAACCGATGATCGCTGCCGTCATGCCGCCGAAAATGGCAGCCAGTATCCATATAAATGACATAAATTGTTCGAAGAGTTTATCTACCTGATCGAAGCGCTTATCGACTTGTTCGAAACGTTTGTTCATATCTTCCCGCAGGTCTGCAATCCGTTTGTCTATTTCGTTTACCCGTGTTTTCAGTTCGATTAAGAGTGCCCGGTCCTGCTGGGTGAACCCGGATTGGCACCAGGATGCGGAGGTAAAAATCAAAAATAAAGATACTGCCGTCAACGTGGGTGCCGTCTTCTTCATCTTTTTCCTCATAACATTATAATAATCAAAATGATGCTTTTTGTCAACAAGAATTTATATTTTGACCGGTTTCCTTCTGCTCCCTGCGTGGTGGGGCTGATTAGTCTATGACGGTTACTTTACCGTTCACTTTGTCCGGCATCGTGTCCGTGATAATGACTCTCCCATCCTTGGTGACGATCTTGAATATACCGCTTTTCGAGCTGGAACCGAAATACCCGCTGTATCTACGCCCCATATACTTCATGACCCGCTTGATGTAGGTTTTGGTCTCTTTGTAAGGGGGGACGCCGCTGTATTTTCTCACGGCTTCTTCACCGGCATTATAAGCGGCCAACGTCAAAGGCAAATTATAACGGTATTTCTTATAAAGGTAACTGAGATGCTTTACCCCGGCTTCTAAATTTTGATGCGGGTCGTAGCGGTTCTTAACCCCGTACTGTTTGGCAGTGGATTTCATCAACTGCATGAGACCTACCGCGCCTTTCTTAGATACCGCATTGGGATTAAAACTCGATTCCGCTCTGGCAACCGCTATGATGAGTTTCTCTTTTAAGCCGTACTTCGCCGCCAGTTTCCTGATTTTATTTAAATATTCCCGGGGCACACTCTGTACACTGCCGGATGTGGACGATTTCTTTTTGCCGCCGGCGGGTTTTTTAAAATAAATCTTGTGGGGGGAATAAGCGTTGTTGGTGATCACTTTATTGCCGCTTTTGTCGTATTTGATAACGATGTCCTGGCTTAAAAGAAGTGTGGGCAATACCGACAATAAAGCAAAAAGAAAAATGGAATAGTGAAAAAACTTTCTTTTACATCTTACACTATTCCTTTTATTCATGCTATTTTTATCCTTGTAAAAATTTCTCTATTATTATTATAACATCTTTTTTAAATTTTTCAACATTTTTTATGTTTTCTCCGCCGGCCTGGGCAAAATCGGGCCTGCCGCCGCCATTGCCGTTCACGGTTTTGGCGATCTCTTTGACGATTTTACCGGCATGAAGCTGCTTCGTAAGCCCAGGGAAAACCGATACGATAAAGGCCGATTTGCCGTCTATATTGGTGGAAAGCACGGCGGTTCCTTTGGCCTTGCTTTTTATTTCATCGGCCAGGGCGCTCAATTGCTTGCGGTCGATGCTCTCGATATGCGCGGTCACGGTGCTGATGCCCTTTACGGAAATCCCGCCGGCCAAAATTTTATCTATGTCTATCTTTGTGCCGGTCTCTTTTTTCTTTTTCAGCAGTTTCTCTTTCTCTTTTATCTCTTTTCCCATTTCTATTAGATAAGAGAGCAGGTTTTCCTGTTTCTGCTTAAAATGCTCCTGGATACCGGCCAGGATACCCAGGTTCTCCCGGGTATAACGGTACCCGGCTGCCCCGGCGACGGCTTCGATGCGGCGAATCCCGGCGGAAATCGACGACTCCTTGACTATTTTGAAGAAACCGATCCGGCCGGTGGAAGACAGATGCGTGCCGCCGCACAGTTCGCCGGAAAAATCACTCATGGAAACCAACCTGACTACATCGGAATACTTTTCCTCGAATATAGCCATGGCACCGCCGGCAATGGCGTCTTCGTATTTTACAGTATCTGCTTTTATAGGTAGGTTTTCACGGACTTTGCGGTTGACGATGGTTTCGACTTTCTCGATCTCCTCTCCGGTTAAAGGTTTAAAATGAGTGAAATCGAAACGCAGTTTATCGGGGCCTACGTAAGAACCGGCCTGCTTGACATGAAGCCCCAATACTTCCCGTAGGGCGGCATGCAGCAGGTGAGTGGAAGAATGATGCACCTCGGTTTCTCCCCTTTTTTCTTTGTCTACGGTCAAAACAACACGATCACCGCTGTGCAATTCCCCTTTTTTGATTTTTGCGTAATGAAGAAAAGCGCCTTTGTCGCCGGTAAAGGCTTTTTTGGTGCCGGTTATTTCAAAAAAGACATTGTCGCTCCGGCCTACGCCAACGTCGCCTACCTGACCGCCGGATTCGGCATAAAAAGGACTGCGGTCGAAAACCAGCATCGCTTCTTCTTCGGCGGCTGCAGCGGAAACCGGGCGGCCATCTTTGTAGATTGCCTGCACAGCGGCTTCTTCTTCCAGGTTTCCATAACCGGTAAAAAGGGTTTCGTAATTGTCTATTTTTTCCAGGGCCCGGGTGGATTTTTGTTTCTGATCCAAACTGAGTCGCGATCTTTCCCGCTGTTTTTCCAACTCCCGGCGGAAGCCTTTGTGATCCACCGCGATATCCTTCTCATTGGCCAGGTCTACGGCAAAATCGAGGGGGAATCCGTAAGTGTCCGATAATTTAAACAATTCTACCCCGGGGATGATTTTCTGTTCCCCGGCGGCGGCTTTTTCCAGCAGGTCCTCGAAACGTTTCAGACCGTTTAAAAGGGTATGGTTGAATCTTTCTTCCTCGGCGCGCAGCACGTCGGCAATAAAATTGCGGTTATATTCCAATTCCGGGTAAAAATCTTTCATCACTTCGATCACTTTGGCGCTGACTTTATCTAAAAAGTTACCGCTGAAACCTAAGGTTTTACCGTGTTTGGCTGCTCTTCTCAGGAGCCTTCTCAACACATAACCGCGGCCGTCGTTGGCCGGCAGGACGCCGTCGCTAATCAAAAAAGTTAAAGCCCGGGTATGATCGGCAATAACATTAAGATCCACCTGGTTGGCGCTTTCCTGTGCCGTTGATGGGGAAAAATCTTGTTTTTTTGCGATGTCTTTTTCTCGTGAAGAAATCGTTTCGCCCCCGTTCATAGGCTGCGGGCGCCGCCCGCTTTGGGGGTCGATGCCTGCCAATTCCGCGGTAAAATTTATGATGGGCTGGAACAGGTCGGTGCCGTAGTTGCTCTCTACTCCCTGGAGCAGGGAAGTGAGCCGCTCCATGCCCATGCCCGTGTCTATCGAGGGGGCGGGCAGCGGGTTGAGATTGCCCTGCCGGTCCCTATCGTACTGCATAAAAACCAGGTTCCAGATTTCCACATAACGTTTATTGCCGTCGCTGAATTCAGCGGGGCCATAACTTTCGCCGCGGTCGTAATGAATCTCCGAACAGGGGCCGCAGGGGCCGGTTTCGCCCATCTGCCAGAAATTATCCTTTTCGCCGCACCTAATTATCTTGTGCGCCGGGATGCCGATATTTTTTTCCCAGAGGGTAAAGGCTTCGTCATCTTCTCTAAAAACCGTTATCCACAGTTTTTCCGGGTCGAATTTATAATAATCGGTGAGCAGTTCCCAGCCGTACTCGATGGCTTTTTCCTTAAAATAATCGCCAAAAGAGAAATTACCCAGCATTTCAAAAAAAGTATGATGATATTCAGACTTCCCGACTTCATCGAAATCGTTATGCTTGCCCGACACCCGCATACATTTCTGGATGCCGGCAGCGCGTTTATATTCTCTTGTCTCTTCCTGCAAAAAAACGCTTTTAAATTGATTCATGCCGGCATTGGTGAAGAGCAGGGTGGGATCCTTAGCCGGGATCAAGGGGGAGGACAATACTTTGTGGTGACCTTTTTTTGAAAAATATGAAAAAAAAACATCTCTTATTTCCGAATGCCTCATAAGCCCTCGATATCTAAGAGGTTGTGATCTTTGAATGAACCGCTGCCGCGGGAATCCAGGCCCATGTCGTCACCGCCGTTTTCCGCGACATCCGATATCCTTTTTTCCATTTCTTCCATGGACATCTCTTTGGTTGAACGGACGCCGATCTTCTTGAGTTTGAACTGATCGGGATTGGAGGCCCATTTAAGCGCTTCATCATAGGTAATCAAACTTCTTTGATAAAGGAAGAACAAGGATTGATCGAAGGTCTGCATACCGTATTGGGAAGTCCCCTGGGCAATGGCATCATTAATGAGCTTGGTCTTATCAGGATTTACGATGCAGTCCATGATGTAGGAAGTGCTGACCAATATCTCTACTGCCGGCACCCGGCCTTTGCCGTCGGCCCGGGGAATCAACCGCATGGAGATAATGGATTTCAGAACCGAAGCTAATTGCATCCTGATTTGCTTCTGGTGGTGCGGTGGAAACATGGAGATGATCCTGTTTATGGTTTCCGGCGCATCTAAGGTGTGCAGCGTGGAAAACACCATATGCCCGGTTTCCGCAGCCAGGAGTGCGGTTTCGATGGTTTCGTTGTCCCTCATTTCCCCCACCAGTATAACGTCGGGGTCTTCCCGCAGGGATGCCCTGAGCGCCTTGGGAAAACTGTCGGTGTCCTGGCCTATTTCTCTCTGGTTAATAATGCTTTTTTTATCCCTGTGTAAATATTCGATGGGGTCTTCGATGGTAATAATATGTTCGATACGGTGGGTGTTGACAAAATCGACCATAGCGGCAAGGGTCGTCGATTTGCCACTTCCCGTAGTACCGGTTACCAAGGTCATGCCCCTTTTTTCGTTAGCTATTCTTTCAACGACTAAAGGCAGGTTTAATTCGTTAATCGACTTAACCTGGGTGGGGATTATCCTGAGCACCATTCCTACTGCGCCTCTTTGATTAAACACATTGCATCGAAACCTGCCCAGGCCGGGCACACTATATGCCATATCGAGTTCATGCTCTTTTTTAAATTTTTCTTTTTGGCCGGAATTCATTATCCCGAAAGCCATGGCAATGGTATCTTCCTGCATGAGCCTTTTCAGTTCGGAAAGGGGTAGTAATATACCATTGATCCTGAGAATGGGATGGTTTCCTACTTTCAGGTGAAGGTCGGACGCCTGTTTTTCAACAGCTAACTTCAAAAGACCGTCAATATTCATTATAAGTCTCCTTACAGCGTATATTATATACGGTTTTCCAAAAATATCAAGCTCTTAGGGCCTAAAAAACACAAATTATCGCCCACAGCCGTACTTTTTTTCTAAACCGGGAGAGGATTTGTCCGTATAATATATATAGCTTTGTTTTTCAAGCTCTGTGTTTTTCAAGCCCTGTTTTTTTCAAACCGTGTCTTGAAAAACCGTTAATTATTACCGCCATGTTATGGCTAAAAAGGAGATTACATATGAGAACAAGATTTGCTAAAATTTTTGTTGTGCTGGTTATGGTTTCACTGCTGGTTACTCCTACCCTTTACGGTAAGAAGGCAAGCAGCAAGATTAATTTGAAAGGATTTCCCGCTTTCGTAGAGAAAATGATGAAAGAGTACGAAGTGACCGGCGCCGCCGTAGCCATCGTAAAAGACGGCAAAGTAGCGTTTGCCCGCGGTTTCGGTTACCGTGATGTAGAAAAAAAATTACAAGTAACAGCCGATACGTTATTTGCCATCGGTTCTTGCAGCAAAGCCTTTACCGCGACGACATTGGGGATACTGGCAGACGAAGGAAAATTGGAATGGGATAAACCGGTGCAAGAATACCTGCCCGATTTTAAATTGTTCTGTCCCGTGGCCACCCGGTTAATGACGCCAATGGACCTTGTCACCCACCGCAGCGGCCTGCCCCGGCACGACTCGGTGTGGTACGGTTCTTCCGCTGGCCGCGAAGAGATATTCCACCGCCTGCAGTACTTAGAACCCAGCAAAACCTTCCGCTCTACTTTCCAGTATAATAATCTGATGTTTATGACCGCCGGTTACATGGCCGGTAAGATTGCCGGGACTTCCTGGGAGAAATTAGTACGCGAAAAAATATTCGCGCCCTTAGGCATGAAAACCAGCAATTTCTCTGTAAATGATTCCCAAAAATCCGCCGATTTCGCCCTGCCCTATTCTCAAAAAGACAAAAAAGTAATCCTCATTCCTTTCCGCAATATCGACACTATCGGCCCGGCTGGTTCGATCAACTCCAGCGTTAACGAGATGGCAAACTGGATCATTCTCAATTTAAACAAAGGCAAATTCGGCGACAAACAGGTAATTTCCGAAGCCAATTTGCAGCAAATTCACACCGCGCAGATGGTCACCGGCGCCGGTTTTAGCCGCTATAAAGAACGGTTCTACGGCACCTATGCCATGGGTTGGGGCATAAACGCTTACCGCGGTCACCCGGTAATTTCTCACGGCGGCGGCATCGACGGATTTATCTCCCAGGTTGCTTTTTTACCCCGGGACAATGCCGGTGTGGTAATACTGACCAACTACGATGTAGAAGGCGGAACGCTGGCCGGTGTGGTAGCCAACAATGTCTACGACCGCATCCTAAGAATGAAACAAATACCCTGGGCGCAGCGGATCAAAGAGCGGCGCGAAAAAGCTAAAAAAGGGGAAGATGAAGCAAAGAAAAAAAAGAAAGACGACCGCGTAACAGGCACCAAGCCTTCTCATAAGTTAGCCGCTTATACCGGTGAATATGAACATCCCGGGTACGGTTCCCTACTTATAACGATAGAAGGCGATCAACTGAAAGGAAAGCTCAATAATCTCCTGTTTAACGGCGCACACTACCATTACGATATTTTCGAGTTTACGTCGGAGGATCCTGGCGAACAGAAAATAAAAGCCACGTTTCACACCGGTGTGAAAGGGGATATAGACAAAGTTTCCATCCCCTTGCAAGGCGGGGTCAAAGACATCGAATTTACCCGCGTACCGGAAAAAAAGATGAAAGACAAGGCTTTCTTGAGTCAATTTGTAGGTGAATACGAATTGGCCGGAACCAAAGGTTTGATTTCTTTAAAAGGTGGGGATACGTTAGTGTTAACGGTTTCCGGCCAGCCTCCCTATGATTTAGTGCCATATAAAGGTACTGAATTTAACATCGAGAATCTTACCGGTTTTTCTATAAAGTTTTTGACCGGTGATGACGGGAAGGTAACGGGTTTCGAAGCCCACCAACCCAACGGCGTGTTTACCGCCACTAAGAAAAAGTAACCCCGTTTTTAGTATCCGGCCTCCGGCAATCCGGCCTCCGGCGGCCCTGCCGGGGGCTAAACTTTTGAAAAAGTTTAATCAAAACTTTTGTTTAAAAAAGCGAGAAGCAAAAGCTCTACCATGCTGCGAAGCGGCTCAACGCTCCCCCGCGCACACGGGGTTGAAAAAAATAGCCGATAGTACTATAATGAAGACATGAAAAAACTGCCTATCGGTATCCAGACGTTCAGCAATATCATCGAGGAAAATTACCTGTACATCGACAAAACCGAAGACATTTACAATCTTTTTGCCGAAGGCAGCAAATATTATTTTTTATCCCGGCCCCGGCGTTTCGGTAAATCACTGCTGCTGTCTACGTTAAAAGAGATTTTTTCCGGCAGCCGGGAACTTTTCAAAGGTCTGTGGATATATGATAAAATCGAATGGAAAAAATACCCGGTGATCCATATAGATTTCATGAAACTCAGCTTCGACACCCCCGAAGCTCTGAAAAAATCCCTCGAAAACAATATTAGAAAAATTGCCGCTGCTTTCCAGGTAAACCTACCCCCAGGCGGCGATTATAAAGAGGTTTTCACGAATTTGATAGAGGAATTGGGACAAAAAGAGGGCGTCGTTATATTAATCGACGAATACGATAAACCCATTATCGATTTTGTAGACCGCAGGGAAATCGCTGCACAAAACCGGGATATATTGAGGAATTTTTACTCCACGATTAAAGGCTTAGACGAATTCATTAAATTTGCTTTTTTAACCGGTGTTTCTAAGTTCTCGAAAGTATCGGTTTTTTCCGGTTTGAACAATTTGCGGGACATTTCGCTGTCGGAACGGTTCAGCACCATGTTGGGGTACACCGGCGAAGAACTAACCGGCTATTTTGATGAACGTTTGCAGGCCCTGGAACCGAAATTAAAAAAGAAAAAAAGCAAAATTTTGGCGGACATAAAGCGTTGGTATAACGGCTATTCCTGGGATGGGGAAAACTTTGTTTACAATCCTTTATCTATTTTGAATTTTTTCCAGGAAGGTAAGTTTAGTAATTATTGGTTTTCCACGGGCACGCCTACTTTTTTAATCAAGTTGGTCAGGGAGAAACATGGACCTGTGGAGGCCATAGGTGAGTGGGAAGCGGATGAACATGTTTTCGACAGTTACGACATAGAGAATATGGATATTGTGTCTTTGCTGTTCCAGACCGGCTATATTACCATCAAAGCGGTAAAAACGTTAAAAGACATCCGCAAATATTATCTTTCCTATCCCAACCAGGAAGTAAAAGACGCTTTCCTGAAGTACCTGTTGGCGGATTTTACCGCCTCATCCCCCGGCGTTTTAGGGGGTAAAATTTTCGATCTCACCGAGAAGTTAATCGACCGGCAGCCCGAAGAATTCTTTGAAATCATCAAAAGCCTATTTGCCTCTATTCCTTATAATATTTTTATCCCGGACAGGGAGGCGTACTATCATTCTGTTATTTATTTGATATTGACGTTATTGGGAGTGCACATAGAGTGCGAGGTTCAGACCCACAGCGGCAGGATCGACGCTGTCATCCAGGTTGAAGACACCGTTTACATCATGGAATTTAAGCTGGGCAGTGAAACCGAAGCTTTGGAGCAAATTAAGAATAAAAAATATTATGAGAAGTATGCCGGGCAGGGTAAAAAGATCGTGTTGGCAGGTGTAGGGTTCGATATGGAGAAACGCAGTATTGGAGGTTATCTTTTAGAGGATTACCCGGCCTAATCGACTGCCGCCGCAGTCGCTTTCTTCGTTGGCGATAGTATATGCCGTTATGAAGGGATTAGCCCATGATCTACGATACTGTTTTAATTTTATTAACCATACCGGATTAATTCAGTTCTTCTAACTTCTTTAAAGCGGGTTTAATCACCTCTTCTTCAATATTTTCAATTAAAGAATATTGATCCTTATACCAAATAAGTGTTAAGAACAGATTTTTGATTTTTTCGAAGATTGGAAAGTGTTAGAGGTTCCTCTCCGGTCCCCTTTAACAGAATAGGTTTTACAGGAACGGAATGATTGCGTACAATATGAGACACTTCTTCAAGAACCAACTTTGAATCTGTAAAATCAGCAATAACAAACTTCGACATGTGAGCTAAGGTGGAAACGGTTTCAATAAAAGACTGATTTCCTGGTTTTTCAAAATCAAACAAAACAGGCAAATAATCGTATCTCCTGAGTGCTTCTCGA
Source organism: Candidatus Aminicenantota bacterium (assembly GCA_023135565.1). Lineage (GTDB taxonomy): Bacteria > Acidobacteriota > Aminicenantia > UBA2199 > UBA2199 > JAGLQA01. Next base: position 11,292 of record JAGLSW010000677.1, read on the forward strand.
ATATCATCCAAAATAGGTTTTTGCTTTTCTGAAAACCGCCCCAGGATAAGGACAACTTTTGAAGTGATTGTGTCAATCACATGGCGAATTTTTCTATTATTAAGAAGTAAATAAATGAACTGCGCTACTTCAAGATTATCAACTGTTATCCGGGGAGAATCAGTAGGCGTAATGAGCAAATTCGATTGATTTTTTATGTTATCAACATGTAAATCCCACGCGGATATTCCATATATCGAGGAGTCTGAAATATCAGCTCCATCAAGATTTGTTTTTACAAGGCGAGCCATCGTAAGGTTTGCTTCTCTAATATCTGCTCCACTTAAATCTGCAAAACTCAACTCTGTCATCTCCAGTTTTGCTCCGAAGAGGATAGCACCTGAAAGTTTTGCATCGAATAAATTGGCTTTGGAAAGAATGGCTCCCTTAAAATTTGCACCCGTTAAATTGGCTTCCTCCAAATTCGCATGTTTAAGAACTGCATTCTCAAATTTAGAGGAGCTTAGATCAGCGCCGTGGAGATAGATTCTTGTCAGGTTCGCTCTCCTCAAATCTGCGTTAGAGAGATTCACTCCACTCAGACTTGTGCTGCTCAGATCGGTCCCGGAAAAATTGATCCCGGAAAGATCAAGGCGGGGAGAGGTAGGTGGGCGAAGATCTTTACTTAAATCCGGCTCAATATCGGGATTTTCTTCTCGCCACCTGTTCCATCTTTCTACTCCCTGTTCCAATATCTTAATGTGATCTTTATTCGCCATAATTATTCCCTTAATCGAAGAAATTGCATTCTATATCCTTAAAAACTATACAATAAACCAAAAGCGAGATCATCCGGCATCCCTGCCGCTTAATATTTCCTGGAAAATTTCCTCTATGGCATAATAGGTTTTTTGAGGAATCTGGCTCTTTGGGTAATATTTTTGTATTATATCGAAGATATCATCCAATGTGTCTAATTCTAAATAGTCGATTAAATATTTCACATCATCTATATCCGAACTCTCGATGCCGATTCTCATGGATATACTTTTCATAGCCAGCAGATATTCAGGCTCCGGGACATAAACCGAAAGGTTCTCAAATCTCACCAGTAATTTATATGTGAAGGAATCTGTCCTGATAAAACCTTTTACTGAATCATTCAACCAGTCTTCGGGTAAATTATGCCTCTCAGCTATTCTCTTACTCAATTCATAAATTTTAATTTTGGGCTGAAAAATTGCATCTACATCTTTTGTGCTGGGTCTGGCATTAAACGCCAGCACCATGGCGGCTCCTCCGAAAAGAAGGATTTCTCCTTTTAAATCCTCTTTCCCGATTTCTACTGAGAGTTCTTCGAGATATTTTAATATTTTCTCTTTCGATAAGGACTTCATACTCGCTGCAGGACATTCCGCGACACGAAAATGTTCCGCCTCCTAAAAGAAACAGGACTCTCTACCAACAAAAAAGCTTTTAAATTCTCGAGACCACCTACAAAAAAAGGCTCTCTCAAACTATATTTCCTGTCGAAAACCCAATCCGGTATCTCTATATTATTCGTAAAACAAAGCTCTTCCACCATGGCGGCCACATATGCGGCGTGCTTTTTGTCCTTGATTCCCTTGAAAGGAAATCTCTTAACCATTTCCTGCTTCCCGGCTGTGTCGGCACGTTTGAATTCATCTATAAAATCAGCTAATAAATACTTGATCTCGTTCATGCCTATATTATATAGTCATAACAAAAAAATTTCAACCAACCCCGCGGCGCCGCGAAAAAACCCCCTGTCCCAACTCACTATTTCATAAATTCCAGCACTTTGAAAAATGCAAAAATAAACGCAGGAATCCCTACAAAAATCCCAATCATCCACTGCGTGGCTGAAAAACGGGCATTTATCTCACGCTGCATCGACTCGAAACGATCATTTATCGACACAAAACGGCTGTCCATCGCTTCAAAACGGGTATTCATCGCTTCAAAACGGGCATTCATTTCACGCTGCAATGATGCGAATTGTACATCGGAAGATTCCCGCAAGGCTTTCAATTCTTCTTCCACCCGCACTATTCTCTCTATAAGCGATAACTCCTTTAAGCGGATGTCATTCCTCTCTACGAACTCTTCCATCGCTTTTTGCAGACGACTCTCTATTACCCGGGAAACATATTTTTCCACTGCTTCTTTCGTAATCGTGTTTTCCAATGCGGATTCCATACCCATATAGTAGTGCAAAAAAGTCCAAAAGTCAACTTTTATTTCACTGACCCTCTCCTGCTCTTCCTGTCATGCCGGTCATTTGTAGGCCCCAGCCCCGCGGCATTCAGTATCCGGCCTCCGGCGGCCCTGCCGG
>JAGLSW010000678.1 GCA_023135565.1 Candidatus Aminicenantota bacterium
TCAATTTATCTGAGCGCTATAGCGCCGAGTTCGTTTTATGAATTCCAGGACGCTTATTCCCCGGTTTCGTCTCATGGCGTAAACATATATCTGCCGGTTATCATATGAGATGGTCTCTTCAGTGATATGAAGGGGAAAAGGGACCAGGAATTCCGGGAATTCCTCCACCACTGCCCGGAGGTTTTCGGTGTTTTGCCATTCCTTTTGAAGATTTTCCCGGTTGGCTTGGCCTTTCAACACAAAGGCATCCCTGAAATAGTTTTTATTACTAATCTCGAAAACCACATTTAAAGAATCGCCCAGGCTTTCCCGCCGGTATTCCTCCGGTCGGGCCAATACCGAAAGAATGGTCTCTTTCCACTGGAGTTGGGTTTTGGAGTTAAGCAATTCACTGGTGAAGTGTTCCTTTTGTTCCCTGGGAAGCAGTAAATGATACCCGAAAAATTGCCGGCACATCATCTCCAAAAATGTCGAATAAATGAACTTTAATTCGGGTGAGATGTCTTTTTCTTTGTCCTTCTCAAAGTTTTCCAGGGCTTTTATCGGACGAAGATATTCTATATGACCGAAGTTTTCGTCCAGGAGCCCTGAATATTCATAATAGGTTAAATACTTTTTAAAAAAAGCCTTATTAATATTGCCTGCTATAAAAGGAACCATTCTTAACTGCCTGTCCGCTTTTAGTTTTTTCGGGTTAAAGCCCTTTAGGTATTCCTGGAAATGATGGATAGACAGGTCATAGTTTCTTAAATAAAGGTAATTAACGGCCAACTCTCTATGTAAGCGCGGCGAATCACGATATATCTTCTGCCATACCGGGATCATATCGTTTCTTTTTTCCAGTGCTTTTAGGAATTTTTCGGGTGTTGCCACTCGCGCCCCTCTCGATATGTCTCGTAAAGAAAAGATGACCAACCGGGCTAAATTACGACTCAGCGGCGCTCTAATTTTTTTGAACAGGTGGAATACCAGCCAGAGCCCGCAGGGTAGAAATACCAAAAAAATGAGCACAACATCCCGGTACTTCATTAGTTTATGAATACTGAGGGATTGCTCTCTAATAAAAATTCCCATAAAGGTAATGAGCGCAGGTGTTATGGAAAGGAATAAAGCAAATTTTACAATATGGCCGGATATAACAGGGAATATTTTTTCCCACAGGCCGCCGGTTTTTACCGGTTCATTGTACAACCTGCCGGTATCCAGGTATTTAATTATACTAAGAAAAAAATTCACTACTATAAATAATATAAAAAAAACGACCATAATCATGCCGGACATGGCGATCCTGGAACCCGGGTCGGGAGCGGCTGTACCATAGTAACCTTTGACAGCGAACAAGGAGGTGATAATTAAGGCCAGGGGTTCCGTATGTAAAACCGGCAGCCGGGTAATTTTAACCAATTTAGCCCGCAGGGTACCCTGAACTCGTAGCGCTCTTATCGCTTCGACAGTGTAAAAAAGCAATCCATACGCCACCAGTCCAAATACGACCGAATCACCCAACGCTTCCAGGACAGTGGTGCCGGAAAAAAGATAGAGCAGCGCCGAGAGAATCGCGATTAGTTTTATATTATTAGGATAGGACACTATTTCCCGTATGAATGACTTAAATGCCGTCATATGCTATCACCTTTTTTTAATAAAATAACAATGAATCAAATATAAATCACCTCTTTGGATAAATGATAATCTTTATCTATCGTATAGATTGGAAATGAATCCGAATAAGTGATCGAAGCTCCTGAGCAAAAAACCGGGATATGCCTTGTTTTAGAGAAATGTCTTTGGTGGATATGTCCGCTGAGGATTAATCGGCAATTCAATGATTCGCATACCTTCAAAAATCCTATAGAATCGATTAAACCGAGGGCCAATTTCAAAATACTCTTTTTTAAAACACCCGGCTGATGATGAAGGGCGATTATAAGGCACTTCGGTTCGATTTTTTTAACCATCTGCTTCAAACGTTCTATTTGATCCTTACGGATGAGTCCGATGGCATTTTCTATAATAAATTGGGAAGATTCTTCATGCTGAAGCGAATCAAGGGCAACCAGCAGGAAATCCTCCTTCAAGGGTAAAGCCAGGGGATAAAGATCTTCTAAAATACGCTGGGGCCTGCGAAACTCTTTGCCTTCGTCAACGGATACTCCCATCCCACTATCCTTTGTACTGACATCCATATCCCTGTTACCATAAAAAACAGGTGGATTGTTAAGGTATTCCTCGATAAACGGCATCTCTTGGTTCAATAATTCACGGCTGGATATAAATTCGCCGGACTTTCTCCTTATACTTATAAATTCCGGTGTTATCAAGGTGTTTAAATGCTCCAGGAACCGGCATATTTTAAGTTGAATCTGCTCGCCAACACTGTCCACCCATAATCGCTCGGAAAGTATAATGTCATGATTTCCCGGGACCAGAATGACCGGTCCCCGGGCAGATAAGTCACCGGTACATTTGTCGAATAGTTCCCAATCGGCCTGTTCACCTGCATCGGTCATATCCCCAGTCAGGATCAAAGCATCCCATTCCAACTGTGTTAAACGGTCGAATTTTTCTTTCAAATGGGACGGGCTAAAACGCTTCCCGTCATTGGTAATTCCTCCCCTGGCACCGCTGGTGTGAATATCCGATATATGGGCCATTTTTAAAGTATGTTCACGGCGGTTCCCGGGTTTTGGGAAGTTATACTTTTGAAGCCCGGCTTGTTTTACAATTTTGAAAAAAAGCAGGGAGTCACTCAAATAAAAAATTAGTATTGTAATAAGTATGACAGCCACATACCCGATCAGCAGCTCGAAAAAATTTAGATACATTTTAGATACAGCAAATAATCCCACTGCCAGGATTGACCATGGTGAAAATAGTCTCACATATATCCACCACAAGGAGTTTCCCAAAACATGCAGTGACTTTGGAATATTATCCCGATTTCTATATATAAAATAATATAATGCAAAAGCAGCAAACATGAATGCCGAAAACATTAGAGATCTCTCAAAACAATCGATCACCGATGATGTCCACCCGAATAGAGTACCATAAAGAGCCGAACCAGCCATGATAATTGCTGCAATACAAGCCAAAATGAAATACAATTTCACGGCTCCGAGAAACATATCCGCCGATAGAGTCTGTTTTTCCTCTTGCTCAACTGCTATTTTTATTGCCTTTTTTAGTTTTTTTACATGATATTTAGCTGCGCGAATTCCATGTTTATCTTTCTTTTTTTTATACAAATCCAGCGCCCTTTTAAAATATTTTCGGGCCTCTTCATATTTCTTCTCTTTGATTAGTAACCAACCAATGTTGAAATAAGGGCTGGGGAAATTCTCATCCAATTGGAGGGCTTTCAAATAACAGCGTTCAGCATCTGCGTCCTTTCCCTGTTCATAATATAGAAATCCCAGGTAATCCCATTGGGAAGAACGTTCACCATCGGCTTCTATTGCTTTCTTGAGATACTCTTCCGCTTCTTTGAATTTTTTTTTATTAGCGTAAAGAATACCGATATTAGTATAAGGGTGAGGTGATGTGGGATCGATTTCCATTGCTTTTTCATAATTCCTCATAGCTCCGCTGAAATCCTTCTTATCGGCACAGATTACCCCAAGATTATTCCATGGATTGGCATTATTACTATCCAGTTCTAAGGATTTTTTTAAAAAGAACTCTGCTTTTTCATATTTCTTTCTTATCGAGTAAATAACCCCCAATTTATTCCAGGCCGAGGCGAAATGATTGTCGATTTCCAGGGCTTTTTTATAGTATGCTTCAGCTCCGCGGTATTTCTTCTGCTCAAACGCGATTGAAGCCAATTCATAATATGCAGCGACAAAATCACCATCGTTTCCTATCGCACGGATGAAAAAATCGTTTGCCTTTTCATAATCACCTTCCAACAAACTCAAAGAACCATTGGCACATTGAATATATGCTTCCGACTTTTCAATTTTTGCTTTATCCAGGATACTTCGTACAAAAAGAATAGCATCGCCTTTTTTTCTATATTTACCGAAATATTCTAAATATAGATTATGAAGTATATCTTTTTTCATAGTTGTGTGGTATTTGGCATTTTATAGTATATTATCTATAACCTTTTCATCATAAGCTATGCTGCCATGTTCCCAAACCAGGTTGAACCAATTCATAAAATCAGCAAGGATTTTGCCTTCGTAACCGCCATCCTTTGATAACCGAAGCGTTGCACTCCTAGTGGCGGAATAATCGATGGTTTTTGCATCTCCGCGTTTCGTAAAAATCGAGAAAAATCCCTTCTTACCATCGATTACCATTCCCCGTAATACAGGCTCATTATTATAAAACCTGATTTCCAATTTGTGAACTCTTTCCATACCCAGGCGTCTCCTCATAATATCCCCCAACAGATGTGCGCTCATCTGGCTTAAGCGGTTGTTTATTTGTACTTTATCATTGGGAATGGCTCCCTCTTTACCTTCACCGGATACTAAAGCCACAGGACTTCTTAACAGTATCCTCAATTTCTCCACAAAGCAGTTCCTTTCATCGAATAACTCTAACATGCGATGCGCACTATTGGACGTGTAAGCAGCGATAACGATCTCTTTAAACCTCCCATTTTGGGGAACCAGGGATACAAGCTTTCGATGAGCCTCCCTGGCGCTGCCGAAATCCCAACCATGTTTGATCCTGTCCCAAAAAGTCGACAACCATACACTGAGAAAGGCTGAGAGACTGGATGCAAAAAATGAAATACCGATTAAATACCATACATTATCCGAAGCAGTCTTAACCACCTGGGTGAAAACGAAAACCAGGACTAATCCCAATAACGCGGCAATCAATGCACCAAATGCTTGTTTATTCATCATCATACACCTCCTTTCTGTTACAATTTGGTCAATTTAAAAATTTCCCAGGCTCTTATTTTGGGCCGGTTAGCAAATAATTCATGCTCCGCCCCGCTTTCAGCAGAAACGAAATGGCCTTTATTAGACGTCCGAAGTGCAATCTTATCATGTTCTAAAACAATCATCTCGAACCCTTCTAATTCTTGAAATGGAGGAGTCCCGGCAATTAATGCCCCTTCCCCACCGTTTTCAGCAGAAACATATTGCCCGTTTTCTAACTGCAATCTTACTTTACTGTCCGGTAATTCAAAAATAGTAAAAATCTCCGCTTCCTTTATACTGCTGCTGACAGCAGCAAACTTCCCACTGCGTCCCGCTACCGAAACATATTTACCGTTGTGTGCCTGGAGAGCAGCCCGGAAAATATCTTGCGTCGTGGAAATAGAGCCTGGAAAATCTTCTCCACTTCCCGGATCTTCAGACTTTTCTTTTTTTTTCAAAATAGGGATTAGATGTTCGGGAAGTTTGGGAAACTCTGTCCGGACAGCATTTCGGCCAAATTCAAAAGCGTCTCCGATAGACCTGCCTGCGCCTAAGGCATCGTAAAATCCCACGGCAAATTCAATGGCAGCTTTATCATTGATTTCTCTCTGCATGCCGATCACATAATCGATATGCTCGCTGATAGCCGCTGCTTGTTCCGCTGAATAACAGGCGCTGAGAATCACACATTCTACATGCTTCGAACAAAGTTTAAATAATTCAGTGAGCGCATTTGCAGAAAAAAGCACACCAAAACCCATTTCATCTTCTAAGAATAACCCCTCTTTTTCCCCATGTCCGGTAAAATGAACGATCTGCGGTACTTCATCCAGGAGCGCCCTGCGGAAATCCCGTAAGCGCACTGCCCATTTCGAGCGGATTTCAAATCGGCTGCGGTGTTTTGCACGCTGCAAGCCTTCTTCGATTTCGCGAACTTCTTCATCCAATCGCAGACGGGAAGTGGTTTTGGGATTGGCTGATAGGATAAGGATGGTTTTTCGTAAGCCGCTGCCTTGTTTAATTACATTTTCTTCATCCATGGTTAGGAATTCCCCCTATTTTCATCGGACGACCGGTCAGTTTGATCGATAAAATTCTTCATGGTCATCTCAAAATTCTTTTTTAATTTGTATATCTCCTTGATTTTCGTTTTTTTACTACTGTAATCCCATGCTAAGTATACTCCTCCGAAAATAGTCATTGTCAAAAGAAAGTTAATTACATTAGACTCTATAGAAAGAAAATCGGGAATAATAATCAAACCGCTGAAAATAATGAGAGTTAACCGCCCTAACTTCGAATACTTCTGCTTGCATTTGGTGAGCGATTTTTCTATGTCATTGTCCTTCACGCGATACATTTCGAAAATGCGCCTGTCATACTCTTCAAGGAATTCACAATATAAATTCTCAGGGTCTTTTATGTGAATATCCGGTTCAATATCGGTGCCTAATGCCTCATATCTCGATAATAATTTAAAATACCTCTCGACTGCATGTTTGGGGTTTGAATATGTTTCCATAATGTAGATGCCCAGGATAAATAAGCCAAGAGGGATTCCATATTTTACAAACTGGCCGAACCTCGCGAATAGATCGGGTAGATTTCCGGTATATACATATACGATGAGCAACACCCCTAAAGCCGAGTACAAAAAAAATTTCCTCTTTATTTCTCTGATTACTTGTTCTTTGGTTAAAACTCCAGGGAGTATATATTTTTTAATATATTCCTGCTGCTTAGAGGAAAAGGTTGTTAATATAAGTTTTATCTTTTCCGATTCTGAAAACACCGGGGCTTTGATACCCATGAGCCTGAGAAGTTCTTTTAGCCCACTGATATAACCTTTCCTCAAATCCACGGAAATAAAAGATTTTAAAAAATCCGGGATCGAACACTCTTCCATAATGACCGGGATAATTTGCGTGCCTTCTCGATTACACTGGTCGATTGCCATACCTAACTCCATTTCTACCCACCGGGATTTTACCGAATGTTGAGTAAGGAGAATGATAAAATAATCACATTCTCGAATACCTCCGGATATTTTTTGAAGGAGTAAATCGCCCGGTAAAATAGACCAATCGTCATACCATACCTTCATTCCATATTTTTTCAGGTCTTTAGCAAGGGGTTCGGCGTGCAAGACTTTATCCTTATGAGAATGGCAAAGAAACACCATGTTTTTTTCCACCGGAACATTTTGCATGTGAATGGCATTTACAGCGAATTTGTAGGCGACGTCAAAAGTCTTTCCCGCTCCTAACGCATCATAAAATGCGACTGCAAATTCGATTGCCGTTTTACGCTTGATTGCTCTATCCAGTCCATAAACAGAATCGATATGCTGTCTTATGGCTTTTGCTTGCAATTCCGAATAACAGGCATTAAGTAAAATACATTCTACTTTGTCTGCAAAGAGCTTGAAAAAGCCTGCGAGCATATCCGTATTGATCAAAATGGCGTTTCCACTTTCATCTTCTATCATCAACCCACCCTTTTTCCCATGCCCGCAGAAGTGTACAATATCCGGTTCATGGTCTAACATTGCTCGTCTAATGTCTCTAAAAGTGACTGCCCATTTTGATTTGATTTCAAATTGGTCTCGATATTTTGAACGCCTTAGCCCTTCTTCTATTTCACGAACCTCTTCATCCAGCCGTAACCTGGCGGTGTTTTTGGGATTCGCGGACAGGATAAGAATCTTCTTCTTTTTTTTACCTTTTACTTTGCTCATCGTTATTGTTTAAGATTGAAACATTCTTATTCTCATCTTGAGGATTTTGGCAAGTAAATATCTTTATTGTTCTCTCAAAATCTTCCTTTGATTTATACATTTCGTTGATTTTCTTGATTTTATTATTATATTCCGTAAATAATATTCCACCCAATAGCAATACCACTAATTTGAAAAAAATCATTATATCAGTCTCTTTCTCGAGTGATTCCGAATAAATAAGCAAACCGATTAAAGCAAGCAAGTCCACCCCTCCTAATATCGCATACCACCGTTTGCATATGTTGAGCGAATTGTCTATGTCTTTGTCCTTTATCCGGTACTTTCTATAGAAGCGTTTATCTTTGTCATTCAGGAATTCGTAAAATAAATCCACGGAATTATTGCGATGAAGATCCGCTCCGTAATCTGTGCTTAAGTCTTCATATATTGAAAGCAATTTATAATATCGTTTAACATAAAATTTCGGCCCTAAATATTTCGTCGATAATTGGAGACCGAAGAATACCATACCTAAAGGAACTCCAAACCTAACCAAATCACCGAACTTCGCCAATAGCTGAAATAAATTCCCGAATAGGCCCAATCCGATTCCCAATAGACCTAAGATCAAATAATGTAATTTTTTCTTCGTTATCTTTTTGAACGCCTGCTTATTAGTATATCCTCGGGAAAGGGCAAATTCGGTAATATCTGCTTGCTGCTCAGGCGTGAACATTTTTAATATTAGTTTAGTTTTTTCCGATTCCGACAATACCTGAGATTCAATACCGAAAACCAGGAGAAGTTCTTTTAAGCCACTGGAATAGCCTTTTCTAAAATCCAGGTAATTAAAAGACTTTAAAAAATCCGGTACATTACACTCTCCCCAAATGATAGGGATAATTCGGATGCCTTCCTGCTTCCGACGGTCGAATGCCTGTCCTAACTCAAAGTTTACCCAATTAGAATCTATAGAATTGGGAGTTAGTAGAACGATAAAACAATCACTTTCTCGAATTCCGCTGGATATTTTCTGAATTAGTGAGTCACCCGGTAAAATGGACCAGCTATCATACCACACCTCGATTCCATGTTTTTTCAGGTCTTTCGCAAGGGGCTCAGCATGAAAGAGTTTATCTTTATGAGAATGACATATAAATACCGTATTCTTTCTAAAAGAATTTCCAAACTGAATTGCGTTTTGACCGAATTTATATGCTTCTTCATAATTCTTTCCCGCACCCAAAGCGTCATAAAATCCGACTGCAAATTCGACAGCGATATCATGCTTGATAGCTTTATCATTTCCGTAAACAAAATTGATATGCTGCCTTATGATCTTTGCATGTGGTTCGGAATAGCATGCATTGAGCAAGACACATTCTACTTTCTTTTCAAAAAGCTTGAACAATCCCACAAACGCATCCGGGGTAAGCCAGATAGCTTTTCCGCTTTTATCTTCTACAATAAGACCATCTTTTTCCCCATGCCCGCAAAAGTGTACAATATCCGGTTCATAATCTAACATTGCTCTTCGAATGTCTCCAAACGTGACGGCCCATTTTGCTTTAATTTGAAATCGATCCCGATACTTTGAACGGCGTAATCCTTCCTCTATTTCGCGGACCTCTTCATCCAAACGGAGCCTGGAAGTGGTTTTGGGATTGGCTGCCAGGATGAGAATCTTTTTCGCCGGTTGTGATTCTTTTAATCTTGCCATTTCATTCTCGCTTTGTTTTGTTTTTACATCAAATTATAGCACTTGCCCGTATCCCGGGTCAACTGCAATTTTAAACGAACCTCCGTTTTTTTACACAATCAACTGGAATACTCCCCAATAAAAAGGATGACGCCATTTTTCCTGCCTTATAATATGCTGTCTGGCATCATGAAATGCCTCTCCTATAGACAGTCGATCACACAAATTTTCATAAAACTTTCTCCAGAATACTACTCCCACTTCATCAGCTACCTGCCACCGGGTAGCGATTATCGCTTTCGCCCCCGCCGCCTTAAAGGCCCATGCTAATCCCATTACCCCTTCTCCCAATATACTCTTACCCTCATGCGTAGAACAGGCACTCAGTACCACCAATTCACACCCGCGCAAATCCATCAGGATTATATCATGATACCCTACTGCTCCCAATATATGCTCTCCTTGAGAATTCTCTCCCGATAGTGCGATAAAACTCGAGGATGGATTGTCCTCATAAGTTATCCCATGAGTCGCTATGTGCAATACCTGGGGCGCTTTCTCTCCCGATAACTGCAAAAAATTCTCCCGGTTGGATTCATGCTCAAGGAAAAGTTCTATAGATGCATCCGTTACCGCAAAAAAGTTAGGTCCTTCTTTCATCCAATTACGCAATCTCGAATATCCCCATCGATTGAAAGTAGCTTTCGGCTGTGCGTCGGAAGATAATTCCCCGGTAACCGGGGGATCCGCCGGCAATTCCTTTTTCCCGGCAGACCCGGGGAAAATTTTGTTCATTTCAAACAAAGAAGCGCATCTATTACCGGCTTCTCGAAATACACCCACGATAGCTTCTGCTTCTTTTACTGTCCCGGGCAAACCCGGGAATTTATCTCCAAAAAAGGAATTAGCGAATACAGCAATACTCTTTATTGTAAACGGCTCCTCTAAGATTTCCATATCTTTGTTCTGCCCGGTCAACAATACAGATGTCAATTCCTCTCCTACCCAACGGGTTATCTTTTTCCTTTCCTTATCTATGGCTAACGGCAGGGCTTCCAGCGGGATCCGGTGGTAAACACCGGTAGACCGTACTCCCATTAAATAAGGTAGTTCGTCATCCCCGGCTATCATTAACAAAGCCTCTTTCAGTTTTAGCCCTATCTCCACAACATAATCCAAATATACGGGACGTTTTAAAAATTCCAGGTAATCCCTTGCATCAGTGCGGCTTATTTCATCACCGGGATAATGAATTTGAGACCCATTATTTGCCAATACAACACTAACTATCGGCGCTTCGTAGGCCGCGGTCAGGAGATAACTCGCTGTCTCGATATGTACAATTTCCGGGTAATGGATATCGTAGGTTTGTACGTCTCGGTTTGACCGGGTCCTACTAAAAAGAGGATACAACAGTGTCATCAATTCCAGTTCTTTTTCCTTTACATCAGGGGACCGTTTTTCCGCAATTTCTAAACTGTGCCGTGCCAGGGATTCAGTTTCCTCTTTCACTTGCCGGGTCGCAGCCTCAGGCAATTCAGAAGTATACCGGTAAAGTTCCGCTTCTTTTTGCTTTCTCTGCCCCCGGTAACTGCATAGGCACTTTAGCCGGGAGACATTCCCTAACCAATCGGTATCACTGTTTTCAATTCCAGTCATTTTCACCAACAGCATGAGAAATAGGTCAATTGTCCCCATACCAATGGCAGATTCTTGTACCACAGCAGTGGGGGTAACCACTTCTTCGCTGTCGAAAATAATTTCATTTACTAAGGCGGCAACTGCCGTGGCTGCTTTTTCCAGTTCCTGATCATCTAAATCCAAAATAATTGCGGTTAATTCAAGAAGGTGATTCAATATTTCGATCCGGGGTAAACCGAAGATTCGAGAGACTATTGATGAAATAGATTCCCATGTAACCGATTCACCTTTGTTGATTCGATATCTTACCAGGAGAAGAGCTGCATCTAATTGATCCGGGGTATCACCGGTAGCCAACTTTTCTATCCCCGGTATGAAACTCTCTGCTGTAGTGAAATCTTCATCACTCAAGGCTGCGCGCGCAAATAGCGGGGCCAGTTGCCCCCGAAATTTTGCCAATTCTGCTGGGTATTTTTCCATTGCGGTATCACGTCTTAGTTTCTCCAAAGAATCTTTACTCAGTGCTTTTTCAATTATTTTAGTAGCTAAGGAAATGTCTTTCGCTTGAATGTCTCCGATTACAGCAGACTGATAAACTCCTTTGATAGTTTCCCTATCCTCTTTACTTAACAAGCCGGTAAATGCTACATCGATAGCCATAGCAAAATCACCGATTATCTCAGCATTAATAGTCTCGATCTCTCTTTTCTTATCTTTTACTTCCCGGGGTGTCAAACCAGGTACCTGCAAGGCCTTTTCAAAACAACCCGATGCCTCCTCGATACGGCTCAGTTCTAGTAAGATTTCACCTTTATTAACAAAGCAGTCGCTTTTCATACGTGCTTTATCTTTACCTAACGAAGAAACGAAGGATTCAGCACGAATGCTCCAGTCCAGGGCATCAGGAAATCTCTTGATTTTTTTCCCGGCTCTCGCGGCGCTTTGAAAAATCCAATACAAGCAGTTATGCGTCTCTTCTCTAATTTCTTCCGGGAAAAATAAAAAAACATCATGATTCATTTTCTCAAATACTCGTTCAAATATATTTTTGGCAAGTGCGATACACTCATAATAACATCCGGCGGAATAGGCAAAACCGACTACTTTGACACCGATACCAATACTATAAACTCTAAATTTATCTGCCTCCTCTTTTTTAGTGCGTTCAATTACAATGTGTGAAAAATAGTAATAATAAAGCTGTGCAACCCGGAAGGCTTCAAGTTTATATCTCCCATATAACTCCGAACCATATTCGTATACACTATTTATGGCGGAAAGAGGGTCGGATTCCACGAGACCTACATCCAAATTCAGTTCTCGTATTCTACTTGTAAGCTGCTGTTTAGCAAGCTTCCACCCCGTGCTTACCCACTGTTCGATACCTTCGGTAATAGGATCCTGGCGGTAGGCGCCATCCAGGGCCTGTCCCCACAAATCAAGGCGTTCATTGGTCGAGCCAATCGATACCAGGGCCGCTTCAGCCAATGACAGTACATCGGTCATATTGCGATTTTCGATATCCGGCGATACCTGGCTGAGGACAAATTTAATATTTTCATTTATCCGGTTTTTTTCAGCATTAGAAATCCCAACCCCATTTTGTTTTTCCAGCTTCTGGCAAGTATCGCAGTTTTTTCCAACATCACCATCTGTGGAATATTGATATACTTTACCATCCTTAAGTAAAGTAACCGCAGTGGGACTGGCGGCAGCCAGTTCAAAATCAAAAACGATGGATTTTCCCGATTGAACAAAATCCTCTACAATTCTTCCGGCTGCTGTATATATTGTCTGTTTATACCTATGGTCCAGCCCTGCAATTTTTTGAGGAGTGTATTCCAGGTAGTACAATATAGCAATCTCCGGGCCTTTTAATAAGGAATCGTACTGTTGAACTAATTCTGGATTTATTTTGCTTTCTACCAGGTAAATCACATCCTGTCCGCTAAATCGTTCGTCATACTGGTTGGCGGTTCCCGGGTTACAACCGGCTTTCACCAAACAAACAACTTGCTCTCCATTAAACCTTTCACTGCTATATTGATTCACTTCTTCAAAAGAGCAGTTAAGCCGGATTAACTCTATGATTTCTTCAAACTTGAATCGTTCTCGAAATTCGTTTGCTGTTCCCGGGACACAGCCCATTTTATACAATGAGATAATTTCTTCGCAATTGAATTGCTCATACTCATTTGCAATGTCCGGGCCACAACCGGCTTTCACCAAATCGACGACCTGTTTCCCGTTAAATTTTTCACTGCTATATTGATTCACTTCTCCAAAAGAGCAGTTAAGCCGGATCAACTCTATGATTTCTTCAAACTTGAATCGTTCTCGAAACTCGTTTGCTATTCTCGGGACGCAGCCTAACTTATATAACGAGGCAATTTCTTCACCACTGAAACGCACGTAATCATTTGCAATTTCAGGACCACAACCGGCCCCCATCAGCTTCACAATATCACGACCACTAAATTTGAACTGGTTCTTATTGTAAAGTGTAGCAGTGTCTGGACTGATTTCATTTTCAAAAAAGCCTGCAATATAAAAGCCGTTAAATTTACTGTCATATGTATCCGCATCTGCAGGATAACACTTTACTTTGTGCAATTGACAGATATCCCATGCCGAAAGTCGATAATGGTATTGTTCGGCGATCTCTAAAGGACATTTTTCCTTGAATAGTTTGATGACATCGTCCATGCGGAACCGTTCCGAATGCATAGAGTTTGCTACCTCCGGCAGTATTCCAGCTTTGTATAGATTCATAATTTCAGTCTTGTCGAACCTGGAATTGTAATGATTGGCAGTTTCAGGTGATACACCTGCCACAAATAGTTTAAATACACTCTTCCCGGTAAACCTCCCGTCGTACTTGACCGCTACCTCATTGGGACAATTTGCTTTCAATAACCAAACCACTGTGTCACCATTGAACCTGTTATCGTAGCTATTGGCTTGCTCCGGTGTTTTTTCCAACATTTTCAACTCTTCTATTTGATATCGATTAAACCGCTCATCAAACACATCCTTCATATTTTTTCTTTGATTACTCATTATTAAATCCTCCTCGCGATTTTTTCGCTTTCAAACCCCGGGTACCGCGACGTATCGTTATTATTATACTTAGTTTACCCATTATCTGGTCTCCTGTTATTTCTTACACGATTAACTGGAATACTCCCCAATAAAAAGGATGATTCCACTTTTCCTGTCTGATGATTTGCTGCCTGGATTCATGAAATGCTTTTCCTATAGATAATCCATTACATAAATTTTCATAAAACTTTCTCCAGAATACAACCGCCATTTCATCATCTACCTGCCACCGTGTCGCGATTACCGCTTTCGCCCCCGCCGCCTTAAAAGCCCACGCCAATCCCATTATCCCTTCTCCCAATATACTCCTACCCTCATGCGTAGAACAGGCACTCAATACCACCAAATCACACCGACGCAAATCCATCAAGATTATATCATGATACCCCACTGCTCCCAATATAGGCTCTCCTTGAGATTTCTTTCCCGAAAGCGCTATAAAACTCGCCGACGGATTATCCTCATAAGTAATCCCATGGGTCGCTATATGTAGTATTTGAGGCGCTCCCTCTCCCGATAATCGCAAAAAATTCTCCCGGTTGGATTCGGTTTCACGGTAAATATCTACCTTTCTGTCCGTTCCTTCGTCCTCCCTGGATACATCCACGATAGCTTCTGTTTCTTTTACTGTCCCGGACAAACCCGGGTACCTGTCCCCAAATGAAGAATTGGCAAATACAGCTATACTCTTTATCGGTAATGGCTTCTCTAAGATTTCCATATCTTTGTTTGGCCCGGTTAACAAAACAGATGTCATTTCCTCCCCTACCCAATGCTTTATCTCATCCGTATTTTCATCCACAACTAACGGCAGGGTTTCCAGCGGGATTCGATGATAAACCCCGGTAGATCGTACTCCCATTAAATATGGCAGCGTCGATATATCAGCCATGGGCAGCAATACACTCCTGAGACGCCGGCCTATATCAACGATATATTCCAGGAATTCCGGTTGTTTCAAAAATTCCCGGTAATCCAGGGCATCGCCCCTTTCAACTTCAGTCTGCGGCGCATACGTTCCCCAACTCCTACCGGTACATTCCACACTTATTACTGGCGCATCTCCCTCTTCCTGCTCATAAAAATTCGCTGTCTCGATGTGGGTGATTTCCGGGTATAAAATTTCGTAGGTTCGCTCGTTTCGATACCACCGGTCCCGGCTGAATAGCGGATACAACAATGTCATCAATTCCTGCTCTTTCTCTTGCACTGCTGCATACCCTTTATTACTGTTTTCTAAACTGTACCGGGCCAGGGTTTCAGCTGCTTCTTTCACCTGCCGGGTCGTTTCACCGAGTAGTTCCGAAGCATACCTGTAAAGCGCCGCTTCCTTTTGCTTTCCCTGCCCCCGGTAACTGCATAAGTACTTGAGCCGGGATATGCTCTCCAACCACCAACTTGAATTTTCCGGCACAACCCGGGCTGTATAAAACAACAGCGTTAGAAAAGACTCAATTATACCCATCCTGAATGCAGTCTGCTGCACCACTGCTGTAAGCGTTCGCTCTTCTTTATCATAGAAGGTAACTTTTTTCACTAACCCGGCAACCGTTTCCGAGGCTTTCAATAACTCTTTCTGCTCCATGACTAAAAGAATATAGGAAACGTCCAATAAATAATTTAGTATCTCGATCCCGGGTAGCTCGAGCAGCTTCGATACCAATGGTGATACAGTCTGCCAATCCACCTGCTTTCCTATATGCTGCCTGTAACGCACCAGGAAAAAAGCTGCATCCAATCGAAACCGGTCAGCTATTTCACTTTTAGCCAGTTCCTCTATCCCCGGGATGAGAGTTTCCAGCTTCTCGATATCACCATCCTGTATAGCAATACGGGCAGATTGAACGATTAACCGGTGTTTTACCCCGTTCAACTCCTCTACTATACCGTTTAAAGATGTGTTTTGGGCAATTTCAGCCAGGGATTCGGGACTTAGGTATGTTTCCAGCATCTCTGCAGCTTTCGATAGTTTATCATGGTCTATATTGCCGGTTACTATAGATTCGATTATCTTATCCAGTGTTTCCACATCTTCTTCTCCCGGTACACCGGGTAGAAGGGCCCTGTAAATAGTTCTAAAATCCCCTGTTATTTCACCAGTCGCAAAATCTACCCGTTTTTTTGCATCATTAAGTTCCCTGTCTGTCAATCCCTGTACAGCCAATGATTTTTGCAGCCAGGTCTGCGCTTCTGCGGCCTGTCCCAATGCGATCAATACTTCCCCTCTCCTGGCGAAATAATCGCTTTTCATCCAGGCATCATCTATTAAAGAGACATAAGGTTCTGTACGTTTCGACCAATACAGGGCTTCCGAAAATCGCCCGATTTTTGCAGCCGCTTTAACGGCATTGAATCCTACCACAAATATCTTGTTCGTAATATCCTGTTTCATTTCATCCGGCAAGGATGTAAACCAGTCACTGATTTTGAATTCTTCATACATTTCACCTAAGATTTTGCAGGTTGCCAAGCATTCGTAATGATATTCGGCGATATTCGCGAATCCCACCATATGTACACCGATACAAAAAGTGTACGCTTTTTCCTCTTCAACCAATTCGATAGGCGTTTTTTTTGTATCAAATAAAAAATCATAAAAATATACCTGGGATACCCGGAACGCTTCGAGGTTATATTTTTTATACAGCGGAGAGCCGATTTGATAAACCTTGACAATAGCTGTTAGAGTATCCCTTGTGAGGTCCTGGTCCAGGTTTAACTGGAGCAATCGTTTTACCAGCTGGTCCCGTGCCAGGTAAACTCCATGAGTAATCCACTGTTCAATTTCTTCGGGAATGGGGTTTTGACGGTAAGCGCTGAAAATAGCCTGTCCCCAAAGATCGAGTTTTTCGACCGGCGGCCCCTGCGACACCAGCGCCGCTTCAACCAGTGTCAACACATCCATCATATCGCGCTTTTCCATATCAGGTGACACCTGGCTGAGAATAAATTCAATGTTATCCTGCCTTTCTTCTTCGTTGTTACCAGTCACTATGTTATGTTTTTTTTCATCCATATTATTACCTCCGGTTTCCTTATTATAATTGGAAACCTATCTTATCTGCAATCAAAATAGTCCCGAAAGTGTTAAAAATAGTCTTTTTCCGCCCCGGTTCCTCTATTTGCTGTAATCCCCGCATCTCGTAGCGCACGCACCTAGATTAGTCATAACGTGAAACCTTCCCCGACTGTCTACCCGGGCGGCCGTTCCCGGCATTCATTATTCATAATGCGGTTCTCTTAATCCTAAAGAGACTATTTTGTACAATTTTCGGACTATTTTTATCGCTTCACGGCACACATAGGGATTATAATCGCACATGATGACTAAGATAAAAAAAATAAAAATTGCCGGGCAGTTCCAGGGGCAAAACATACGTTCGGTTTTAAGTTACAAAAAAAAGGAGATAGATCAGGATGATTAGATGCAGTAAATGCAATCAATGGGCAATCAAAGATACTGATGATTATTGCAGTTTCTGTGGATTTCTTCAACTGGATATTTCTGTTGAGCCACAGGATATAGTTCTTATATCCGGGATCGTGGCAGAGACAAAAATTACGTTTAGCAACAGCGGCGACAAAAACCACCACATAGAAATTTTGCAGGCAAAAGGTAATTTCAAGGGATTGGAATTTTCAGCATCAAATGCCTTCGCCCTGGACGCGGGAAGTCGCGAGGAGATTGGAATTCACTTAGTAGAAGACCTACTTCCGGAGAATTTTACCACTGAAGAATTGGACTTTGTGTGCTTGATAGACAGCGACGAGCGTAAAACCATAAATTTTAAAGTTATTGTGAAAACAGGTCCAAAACCCGCAGTCCTGATCGATGAAATCAAATTCGGAGACGTGGAGGAAGAGAAGGAAATAGAAAGTTGGACGGAAATTGCCAATAAAGGAGGAATTCCTCTAAAGATAAAAGATGTCCGGGTTATAGGCAGCAGCCAATTTAAAATAGAATCAGGGGATATCTTTAATCCTATTTTCCCAAACCGGAAGCTCAGGATACCGGTAACCTGGAAATCACCTAAAGCCGAGTCTAACCACAAACGGGAACTCATAAAGATGAAAGTCGATTTTGAAAATTTCCCTGAAAGCTTATTTATTCCAATCAAAGGGAGGTTGTTTAAGTATAATTTCCGGGCGGAACCGAACAAAATCCAGATCGATGAAGCCCTCTCAAAGCAGGTTTACTCGAAAAAAATAACATTAATCAACGAAGGAACGAAAGATGTGGAAATCACCGCCATCGAACCGGACCGGGAGTGGATAAAAGCCGTAAGCAGGACAAAATCTTTTACGCTTTTATGTGAAGATTCGGTTTCAAAAAAAACCGCGGCGGATGCCACCGTTTTTGGTGGTAAATATACCTTCGAATTGGTCTTTTTTCCACAAAAATTAGAAGCTGGCTTGAATAAAGGAAAGGTTACGGTTTATACCACAAAAAAAGATTTCCAGGTTGGAATCGATATCCAGTTGTTTGTTATTTATCCGACCAATTGTAACGATTACATCGGGATCGATTTCGGCACCACAAATTCCGTGGTTGCTATCTGGGATGATGAAGAGGCTGACCTTCGCCTGGTGGAGGATGAAAATCCCGTGACCGGATCTCGAACCCCCTTGATTCCAAGCGTACTGGTTTTCCAGGGCCGGCCCGATAATTATAAAATCGGTACGGAAGCCGAATCGGAGGCCGATGTTTACCCGGAAATGACCGTACGTTCTATAAAGCGGGTAATGGGATATGGAAACGACAGGGTTTTCTTCGAGCAAAATTTCTCGCCGGAAGACCTGGCTGCTCTTATTATAAAAAAGTTGATCGAGTTTGCTGAAGAACGCTTATACAGGCTTAATAAGGGGCGGACGAGCCCATATCTCGATATCAGGAAAGCGATTGTTACCGTACCCGCGAATTTTTATGATCTCCAGATAAGGGGTATTCTCACTGCCTGTGAAAAAGCCGGTATCGATATTGAAGAGAAACAGGCAAAAGAAGCCGCGGACAAACTAAAAAAAGCGATCGGTCATGACATAAATGCCGGTATCATCCTCGACGAACCCTCAGCAGCCGCATTATTCTATCTCAGCAAGTTCCAGGAAGAAAACAAATTAGAAAATGAGTTTAACGAAAAGTTTTCAAAAAACAAAAATATCCACTTTCTTATTTTCGACTACGGCGGGGGTACGCTGGATGTTTCGGTGGTCCAGATCAACAAATTGGAAAATAAGAACATCGGTATTAAAGTCCTTGCCAATAAAGGAGACAACCTGATCGGTGGCGATAGTATCGATTTATCTATTATGAAAGAGCTTTTAAAGATTTGCAAGAAATCCGTAAAAGGTTTCGATATCTCGCTGGTTTCCCAGAATTTCAATGAATTGGAGAAGAGACGTCAAACGGAAAATTGGAACCGGTTTATCTGGGCTGAAGTTCTACGTGTCCGTTCACAATGGAAAAATGCGGCGGAGAAAATAAAAATAGCTATAGATAAAAAAGAAAAATTCGAATTCAAAATAAATAGTCGAAACGAGGAAATATTCAATATAAATGACGGAAAATTGCATTTCATAAAAGGGGAATTCAAAGTAATGATCACACGAGAACAGGTAATCGGTTGGATAAAAGGGCTTTTGGATAAATGTAAAAATGTAGTCGGTGAAGCGCTTTCACTTGCGGATATCGAAGCTGCCGATATCGATTACATTATACACACCGGGCGTTCCAGCTTAATGCCTAATATCCAGCAGGACATTTCCACTCTTTTCCGGCATTTGAACGATGAACATGTGATCCTGGACAAAAAAAATTTAAAAATCTGTGTTGCCAAGGGAGCCGCCCTTTATGGTTTGCTGCGCTCCGGTATCCAGACGGAACATAATGTACGGCTGGTAAGTGGAGGGCGTCGGCTGCCCCACAGTTACGGAGTACAGGTAATGAGAATAACGAAACCGATGTTCGAGCCGATCATCGAAACCGGCACCAAGTATCCCACAGAAAAAACCAAACATTATGATGATCCGGGCAGCCGATTCCTGACTTTACGATTTCTCCAAAATTCGAGTGTCAACAACAATATCAAAGGAAATCCCGATATTCGTGTCATTGGAGCGATTACCGTGGATACCCTGGCCGATAATGTGCCGGGCTGTGATGTTAAATTCATGATCGACGCAAACCGGAAAATGGAAGTAAGCGCAGACGGCGTCCCCGTGCAAATTAAACCCGCCCGGTTGGAAGATGAAGACCGTTGGATAGGATAAAAAGATGAGACCGCGCTTGATAATCGATTTTAGAGACCGCTGCTTATTTAGTCTTTTAATAGATGGGTCGGGTAATATTCGCACCTGCACCCACAATATCGGGGAGTATACGCTGAAATACTTCTTTGGAGAAATTTTCTTAGACCCGGATATTTATCTTAACATGAACGAAGAGAGGGCCCGTGATTTGTTTTCCAGGTTTAAAAACGGCACCCGTGACATCGTGCGCATAGGCCGGGAAAACGGCTGGCTGCGGCCGTACCGGGTGGCGCCGGGACAGGCTGCCCTACCTTTAAAGAACCCTTTGCATCTACTTTCTTCTCCCTATCTTTCCGATAGTGAATCGATAAACGGCTTAATTATCGGGGCATCGAGGATCATCCTGGAATTTTTATTGGAACCGGTCATAGGTTTTCTAAAAGAGAACGAATTTAGCCTAAAAGGAATCGATGTGACGGCCGCTGTCCCCAGTTATTTCAGTCGCCGTGCCCGGCTGATGCTGCACCTTGTGTTTCGGAAAGTAGGATTTAACAGGACCACGATCGTATCGAGAGAGATAGCCGCGGCTATGACCTGTATCGAGAGTATCTCCACAGGCATTGTAAACATATTGGATATGGAGAATGAGGACACCCATTTACACCGGATAAAAATCGACAAATCGGGCAGTGCGGTGCAAATCGAGTGCCGCCGGAGTGAGACCATTCGCGGTGTAGGATGGCGGCCTATAACTACAAAACTGGGACACCTGCTTTTAAAGAAGAAAAAGATTAAAGAGCAGCCCGGGATTTACAGGGCACATATCGATAATGCTTTTATGGGATTAATTTTCGATGGAATTTCAACCGGCATTCCATCGAATCCGCCGCTGAAAGTAACAAGAAAACTGGTGGATGAATTATTGTTAAGAAACCCGGGAAAGAGGCTCCTGCAGCAGGACCCCTTTAAACGGCTGAAGGACTCGTTAGACCGGATTCAAAAAGAGAATGAAACGGTTATCCCGCTTGGAATGCCCTTTATGATAGGGGATATTGAAACGGTCATGCTGCCTGATTCTATTCCCGGTGGATTAGCTGGACTGCTGGCGCGCCGCCCCCTGGAAAGGACGGCTTATGGTCTTGCCTCAGGCTTCAGGTGGCTCAACCAAAATCCTGACCGGGAAATAAAAATAGGTGATAACTCGACCTTGCGACTGGTTACACAGCCGGGCAAGAGCGCAGCGCTTGCAGGTCCGCCATCCTTTCCCACAGCGCCCGGGGGCAGGCGAATCATCAAAAAAACATTCGACATTCACTTCGCTGAAGATGCAGCGGAAGACACTTTATATTTTAACCTGCAGTGGGGCGGCAGCGCGGATCCCGGGGCTAACATGAACCTATGCCTGCTCTCTTTGAACATAGACAGGGAAGAGGTAGAGAAAAACAAGAGGGTTTCGATTGTGCTGGAACTGCAAAAGGCCGGAACCGGGAAAAGTATACCGGGGCGTCTGACTGTAGAATTGGGCGCCAAACGTGAAACAGGAAAATTTGTGGTTATGCCCGGGATAACGGGAATCGGTTTTAAAGATATAAATTGAAATTAAAGGAGGATTTATCATGATAAAGATAGGTCGTTTTCGTTACACAGCAAAGGAGGTAGAAATGTTTATAAAGAAAAGTATAGTCCTGTTTGTTGGAGTACTGGTTTTCTTTGGCGCATCGCCGGGAGTGACAAACCAGGAGGAGAAAATACCCGGTGATTTTTTCCAAAAGCTTAAAACACTGGCGGACACAAAAAAGGAAGACAAAGATTACGGAGAGCTTTTTACCGAACTGCTCACAGACGAGGCACAATTAGGAAAAAACATCAAAGCGGGCGGAACTATAGAAGCTGAATGGATAAAGAGCGCCGGGGAAACCGGTGGTTATATTGGGGAAATTTTGCTGAAGCATCTGGGTGAACCGGAAGATCTCGGCACCATCGCACAATTTTTAACGAAACTCAGGGAAGCACTAACAAAAGCGAACTATGTTACTGTGGGGTGCGATATATACAATGCAGTTATAGAGGTTATAGACAATGCATCTCCACAAGAGGAAGCGTCCCGGGATTTTTTCGAGAACGCCGGGTTAATGAAGAAACTCGAAGAAACCGAAAAAAAACTGGTCTTCGACAGGTTAGCGGAATTCACCGGAATAGTATCCGCTTACCGGGATCACCTGGTCCGGGAACAGCTTATGGAGAAAAAGATAAAGAGTGAACTGGAGAAAAGACAGGAAGAATGGCACGGAAAAATGAAAACAGCAGTGAACAATACCGGCATGCAGCTAAAAGAGAGTTTATATAAGAAATTTTTGTATATCGGGTTATTATTCCTGTTCCTGGTGGCGCTAAACCTATTCTACATACTCTTCTTTATAAAACGAAGGATGGTAAAGAAAAAGTTAGACCAATTCGGGTCTGAAATCGAGGGTATCAGGAATACTTTAAAGAGAGAGAGTAATGGTTTCCAAAAGAAAGAAATCTACAGCGATCAAATTTTCTTATCAAGTTATTTGAAGGAGGATGGTTCAATGGTGAATCCAAACGAATTGCCGGGTACTCTTGACGGACATCTGAAACAGTTCAGGGCCATGGTGAATGAAAGACTCATAGGAATCGAAAGTGATTTGAAAAAGATTAAGCAAGAATACCCGGGTAGAAAAATCGGTGAGAAAAATGGGATCGAACGAAGAATTCAAGGCATCGAAGAACAATTGCGGCGCATAAATCACTTCCTGGATGCCGGGCGGGTGTCTCCGTCTCCCGGGGAAATGTCGCTGGCCGGTTTGATCGAATCCATCCCGGGAAAAGTTACCGAAGAAATCGCGGATGCTGAACGGGAAGTTTTAAAAGAGACCTGGAACTGGGAAACCTTTAAAACGATCAGGGTAAAATCAGCGATGTTCTCCGAAAGCGGAAAGAATAACGAGTTTTTCGACCTTTGTTATGAAATGGAAAAGAGACTCACTTTCAATGAGGATTTTTTATTATCTTATAAGAACACGGTTAGCTCCCTGCGAAACTATGATGAGATACTGACAAATATCGTTAATATCCCTAAAATAACCGGCGCCGCCCCGGGGCCTCGCTTAAAAGGCCCTACTCCCGGGAAAGACCTGCAAATAATCAGGCGGCACATCTATTTCCTTATATCTCTTCAAAGCACGGACATCCTCTCCAACCTGCCGGATTTCACCATTGAAAAATGGGTCAAAGAAGAGTTTCTGGAATTTACCGATCAATTTATGAGATATTATCAACGCAGTGTTTTCGAAGGGAAAGAAACCGGGCAATTGGAAGAAGTTAAAAGGTTAATCGATAAAATTTTAGTCTTTGTCAATATCGAAGTCATCCCCCTGGAATTAGGCAAAACACTATTTGACAGTACGCTTCATATCGGGCGTTCCCATACCCGCGAAGCCTCGATGTATGACGGAACGGTGGCCGATGTGGTACGAAGCGGTTATAGAGAGATTAACGGGGTTGTTATCCAGCAGCCGGAAGTAATTGTCAACCGGTTGTAGGAATACCGGGAAGGGCATCATGCAAGACTTATCCAGCGAAGATATCTTAAAGCTGAAGGAAATATTCTTCGGCGAACCGCGCCAGCCGCAGACCGCCTGGTTACTGCCGGTGCAGGAACCCATTATCGATATTTGCGGTAAGGGTATACGAAGAGAAGACGATTCATTTTTCCTGGATATAGGTTCGATCCCGGTCATGGAAACCGCAAACGAATCGGTATATGTAGCGAATCTTACCCAGCAGTCCCTGTTGGTATGGGTGGATGAAGTTGACGAACACATTTCCGCCCAATGGGAAAACAATACCACGGAGGCATTTATAGCGCAAGGCGGAGTGCAAAACAGGCTTGATTTAAGTTTTTACGACGATGCTTCCGGGGAGCGGGATTTCTCGAAAAAAATTAATATAAGCGCCGAAATGGAAACCGGTATAAGAAAGGAATTCTACCTGTTTTTTACAGGAAAAAGCGTCGTGACTCCCCCCCCGGAAGAAAACGGAAAAGATGACACCGACGATATCGAACTCCCGGAAAAGCCCGGCGAAAGCGAAGATCTGCCGGCCGGAAAAGCATGTTTCCGCTGCCATATGGTTTCATGCCTGGAAATACCCTACTGTTCGCTTTGCGGGTATGACATCCGGGAAGCGCCGCCGGTTCCGGGGGCGGAAGTGATGACCTGTCAAGCCTGCGGGCGTGAGTATACATCCTCTATAGGATATTGCCCCGATGATGGGAAACCCTTAGTAAAAAAAATTTTAGGAGGTTGAAATTGAGCCGAACAGATTGTCCATATGTAGATTGCCGGGAAGCAAAAGTGACCGCCAATGCAGCGGTCTGCCCCGGGTGTAAAAGGTGGCTGAATAGATGTGGCAAATGTCGCACCCCAAACCGGTCATTCGCGAATTATTGTCGATCTTGTGGAAAAGGATTACCTGTATTAAATGAATTCTGGCCGGCATCGAGAGGTGGTGCGCAGCGCCTAAGCTTCAGCCGTCAGGCTGCCCCGGTAACGCTGCCGGATATGAAGGTAGAAGAAATCAAAGTTTTACGTTTTAGCGGACGTTGCAGAAGTTTACTGGCGGAAGACGGTTACCTGTTTGTGGTGTCCGACAGCGGTATTATCCAGGTGGTTGATTTAAACCGTATCGAAACGGAACCTTATACTTTTAATGTAGGAGGAAAAATTTTCGCTGAGCCTGCTGTACATGCAGGCACCCTGTATGTGGGCTTCCTGGAAGACGATACCCGGGACCGCGGAGTAGTGGCAGCCTATACGCTGGGCGACATTACCGGCAGTCAACCGGGAGTGAAACTGCGTTGGAGCTTAGACCTGGAAGGCAGGCCGGTCCAGGGGCTGCTGCCTTTTGGCGACAGGCTTTACCTTAATATCGGTTTTAAAAACGCCCGCAGGGAGATACAATACATCGAAAATATCGGTAAAGAGAATCCGTCAAAACCCTTGACCGTGGATGATGGAGAGAGAATAAGCACCTTAGCGGCTAATCCACCTACCGGGAAGGTTTTTTTCTTATCGCAAAAAGACAGCCGCCTATTTGTGAATATATTCGATCATTCCCAGGGGCCTCACCCGGAAATGGAAAGCAGTCAAATTAACGGCGCCCCAGCCGACTTCCTGGAGCATATCCCGGCAGCAGTAATGGGCGCCAAGTTATTTGCCGTTTTTGGAGAGCAGAAGCATTTATGCCGGATAGACACACACAGCAGCAGCTTCGACATCAAAATTTGTGCGGGAGTGCGTAATTTTGCACTTTCAGGCATGAGCAGGCAGGTCATCGTTAATACCACCGGTATTTTTTCAACCATCGGCAATCTCCAGGAAGATTTGATTCGCGGGGAAGGAATCGTCAGCGGCCCCGTTATTACCCGGGAAAACATGGTGGTTGTAGGTATGAGGGACGGCAAAATCCGTTTTTACCGGGCGGATAATTTAGCCGTGCAGTTGGATTACCAGGCCTTTGACGCCGACCGCAAAGTACTGGCGCTTGCGACCTTTAAAGATATGATCGCGGCAGGCAGCCAGGTTGGAGAAGCCAGGTTGCTTCGTATCGGACCCGCGGGCGCCCGGGCTGGATAAAAAATAATGAAACATGAAATATGAAAGTAAGGAAGAAAAAATGAGATTAAAAAAAAGAATTCTATGTATTGTTTTTGTAATCACCACCGTCGTTTTTTCCCCGGCAGTTTTTCCCGCACAGGTAGAAATAGGCACGGAAACAGCGGTGAAAGTTTTGTATGATTTCTCGGGCAGTATGTACCCGGGCTATCCCCACACTCCGCGGCATATATCGGGAGTAGACTATTTTCACCGCTATGAGCGTTTTCGCACCTGGTTCCGCGGTTTTATATCCGCGCAGACCCGGTTTAACGCGGGGAAAGTATCGTTGTCCATCTTCCGGTCCCTGCGCAGTTTTCAACCGGGAGATATCAAGGAAACGCACCCGCCCGTACCGGTGCGTGAATTTAATGTTAGCAAGGCTTTTTCCCAATCGAAACCCCCGGGCGTAGACTACACCTACCTGGCGGAAAGTCTCGATCACTTTACCGGGAATAATTTTGCGGGAATCGTATGGTTAATAACGGACAACCGGGTGGAAACAGGGGGCGCGCATACCACCAGGGATTTTTTTATCGGTTTACGGGATAAACCGAAGTACCGCTCTGTTCACATTTACAAATTACCCTTCGAGGACCAGGCCAGGAACCAGCGTTCCGACCTGGCGGTTTACGGCATTCTCGTGTCACCGGAACCTATCGCCGACCAAACCGCGCAATGGTATGATGAACGTTTTTTTGAATTTGAAAATATATTCGGAGAAAGGCTGCATCTCAAATTAAAAGACTTAAGCGTCAATCCCATCAACATCGACATTGAACCGGTTGAAATAAATATTGCCGCTTACCAAAAAAAATTTTCCGAAGGCAAGATCGTTAATATTCCCATGAAAGGAAAAATTAGAAGCAACCTGACCCAGCATACCATAACGAAAGGCACACTGAAGATAGAAATGACCGGGGATTTTATCCCGGATGCGAAAGCGCGGAAAGATTATGGCGTGGAAAATGTATCCTGTAAATTGTTCAGGGAAGTTGAAATTAACCTGCCGGAAGATATCCCGCCAAAGGGTACGAAAGAATTAAACCAATTCTATATAAAATCAAAAAAGAAAGTGCCTCTCTCTTTTTCCGGGATCGGCAATTCGATTAAGGCGGCAGCCGGTGGGCTGCGGGTAAAATACACGGGAAAGGGGCGCGTCTCTTCCGACCGTATCCAGGTGGCATTAAAACAAGAAGGCTGGGATCGCATCAACGGCATCTACTCCAGTGGAGAAATCGGACCTGTTTTCGGCGCCCAATCAGAAGTAGAAGAAATCCAGGCCAAACCCGCCGATTTTGAAATATCCTTTCTCTTAAAGAACAGGAACATCTGGGGCCTGATACTTTTGCTGGCGGTACTTTTGCTGCTGGTGCCGTTAGTACTATTAGGGATTTTTTTGACTCGCAGGGAAAAATATCGTATCCACCATGAACAAAATGAGGAAACCATCGAATTGATGCGCCTAAGCAGCCGCGGCATAAGGTGCGGCAATTTCCACCTGGGAGTATTAAAACGGGGCCTGGGAAACCGTGACACTTTTACCCCCAATAGGGCCCGGGCCGGTT